>NZ_JBJGYN010000014.1:0-100958 GCF_054050015.1 Geodermatophilus sp. SYSU D01176
CGCGCGCGCCGCCCGCGCCCCGGAGCGCCCCCGCCCGCGGCCCCCCCCCCCCCCCCCCCCCCCCCCCCCCCCCCCCCCCCCCCCCCCCCCCCCCCCCCCCCCCCCCCCCCCGGGAGAGGGGTCAGCGGCGGCCGGTCAGCTGGAGCGCGTCGGCCGGCACGGAGTCCATGTCGGGGCCGGAGAGCCGGGTGCGCTTGAGCTCCCAGAAGTCGGGCAGGTTGGCCAGCAGGACGGCGCCGTCGAAGGCCTTGCCGGCGTCCTCACCGGTGGGCACCCGGCTGATGACCGGGCCGAAGAACGCCACGCCGTCGATGTGCATGACCGGGGTGCCGACGTCGTCGCCGACCGGGTCCATGCCCTCGTGGTGGCTCTTCTCCAGGGCCTCGTCGTACTCGGTGGAGGTGGCCGCCTCGGCGAGCGACGCCGGCAGGCCGACGCGCTCCAGTGCCGGGGCGATCAGCTCGTCGAGCTCCAGCCCCTCGTGGTGGCGCAGCGTCCCCATGGCCGTGTAGAGGTCGCCGAGGACCGCGTCGCCGTGCTGCTGGGCCGCGGCGATCGCCACCCGCACCGGGCCGATCGCCTTCGTCATCATCTCCTGGTACTCCTCCGGCAGGTCCCGGCCGCGGTTGAGCACCGCCAGGGACATGACGTGCCAGTGCAGGTCGATGTCGCGGACCTTGGCCGCCTCCAGCACCCAGCGGCTGGTCAGCCACGCCCAGGGGCACAGCGGGTCGAACCAGAAGTCCACGCGGGCCTTCACCGGCGCGCTCTGCACTGCCTCGGTCATGCGTTCTGCTCCTCGATGACGGGGATCGGTCTCTGCAGCTGGCAAGCCCGGCGGCGGGGTCGTTGTTCCCTCGGCCGTCCGGTCTCCGGGCGTGTCGGGGTGCCGTGGGAAGCTGCCCTGCGTGGCCGCACCCAACCTGACCCGCGAGAACGCCGCTGCCCGCGCCCGACTGCTTGCGGTGGACAGCTACGACGTCCAGTTCGACCTGACCGACGGCGCCGGGCACCCCGGCGAGCACACGTTCGGGTCGACGACGACGGTGCGGTTCACCTGCCGCGAGCCCGGCGCGGACACCTTCATCGACCTGGTCGCGGAGACCGTCCGCTCCGCCACGCTCAACGGCAAGCCGCTCGACGTCGCCGGCTACACGGAGGAGGGCGGCCTGCCGCTGCCGGGGCTGGCCGAGGACAACACCCTCGTCGTCGAGGCCGACTGCCGGTACTCCAACTCCGGCGAGGGGCTGCACCGCTTCGTCGACCCCGAGGACGGGCAGGTGTACCTCTACACGCACTTCGAGCCGGCCGAGGCCAAGCGGGTGTTCGCCTGCTTCGACCAGCCCGACCTCAAGGCCACCTACACCGTCCACGTGACCGCGCCGTTCGACTGGCAGGTCGTCTCCAACACCGGCGAGCGCACCATCGAGGCCGGGGCCGGGGGTTCGCAGCTGGTGCACTTCGCGCCGACGGAGCGGCTGTCGACCTACCTGCTCGCGCTGGTCGCCGGCCCCTACGCCCGGGTCACCGACTCCCACGAGGGCATCCCGCTGGGGCTGTACTGCCGCGCCTCGCTGGCCCGGTATCTCGACCCGGAGGAGCTGTTCCGGGTCACCAAGCAGGGCTTCGACTTCTTCCAGCGGGTCTTCGACTACCCGTACCCGTTCGACAAGTACGACCAGCTCTTCGTGCCGGAGTTCAACGCCGGGGCGATGGAGAACGCCGGCGCGGTGACCTTCCTGGAGGACTACGTCTTCCGGTCCAAGGCGACCCGGGCGCGCTACGAGCGGCGCGCGGAGACGGTGCTGCACGAGCTGGCGCACATGTGGTTCGGCGACCTGGTGACCATGCGCTGGTGGGACGACCTGTGGCTCAACGAGTCCTTCGCCACCTACATCTCCACGCTGTGCCAGGCCGAGGCCACCGAGTACACGACCGCGTGGACGACGTTCGCCAACACTGAGAAGGCGTGGGCCTACGCGCAGGACCAGCTCCCCTCGACCCACCCGATCGCCGCCGACATGGTCGACGTCGCCGCGGTCGAGGTGAACTTCGACGGCATCACCTACGCCAAGGGCGCCTCGGTGCTCAAGCAGCTGGTGGCCTACGTCGGCCGCGACGAGTTCCTGGCCGGCATCCGCCGCTACTTCCGCGAGCACGCGTTCGGCAACACCACGCTGGCCGACCTGCTCGACCCGCTGTCGGAGGCGACCGGCCGCGACCTGACCGCGTGGTCGCGCCAGTGGCTGGAGACCAGCCAGGTCAACACGCTGCGGCCGGTCCTCGAGTTGTCCGACGACGGCCGCTACCGCCGGTTCGCCATCGCGCAGACCGCCGTCCCCGAGCACCCGGTGCTGCGCCGGCACCGGCTGGCCGTCGGCCTCTACGACAAGGGCCCCGAGGGACTGACCCGCCGCACCCGGGTCGAGCTGGACGTCGACGGCAAGCTCACCGAGGTCGCCGAGCTCGCCGGGCACCCCGCGGCGGACCTGGTGCTGGTCAACGACGACGACCTGACCTACGCCAAGCTGCGGCTCGACGAGCGGTCGCTGGCCACCCTGCAGGAGGCGATCGGGACCATCCCTGACCCGCTGCCGCGCGCGCTGTGCTGGTCGGCGGCGTGGGACATGACCCGGGACGCCGAGCTGCCGGCGCGCGACTGGGTGGCGCTGGTGCTGGCCGGGGTGGACGCCGAGACCGAGATCAGCGTCGTCCAGTCGCTGCTGGCCCGCGTGCAGTCGGCGCTGGCCAACTACGCCGACCCACGCTGGGCCGAGACCGGCTGGCGGGCGCTGGCCGACAAGGCGCTGGCCGCGCTGGAGGCCGCCGAGCCGGGCAGCGACACCCAGCTGCAGTGGTCGCGCACCTTCGCCGCCGCCGCCCGCACCGAGGAGCACGCCGCCGTGCTGCGCGGGCTGCTCGACGGTTCGCGGGTGGTCGAGGGGCTGCCGGTCGACGCCGACGCCCGCTGGGCCTTCCTGAACGGACTGGTCGCCATCGGCGCGGCTGGGGACGCCGAGATCGACGCCGAGGAGGCCCGTGACGCCACCGCGACCGGCGCCCGGCGGGCCGCGACCGCGCGGGCACTGCGGCCGACGACGGAGGCCAAGGAGGAGGCCTGGACCCGGGCCTTCACCGACGACGGCATCCCCAACGCGGTCCACGAGGCGATGCTGCAGGGCTTCTGGCACCCGGCCCAGCGGGCGCTCACGGCCGGCTACGTCGAGCGGTACTTCGCCGACATCCGCCCGCTGTGGGACCGCCGTCCCGGCGAGATCGCGAAGAACGCGGTGCAGTACCTGTTCCCGCCGGTGGTCGAGCTGCGCACGGTGCAGGCCGCCGACGCGTGGCTGGCCGGGGACGACCACCCCGCGCCGCTGCGCCGGCTGGTCGCCGAGGGCCGCGACGGGATCGCCCGGTCGCTGCGCGCGCGGGAACGGGACGCCGCGGCGAGCGACTGAACCAGGACGTTGTCCGCGAGAGGCCCCCGACCGGTCAGGTCCTGGACCTCTCGCGTACAACGCGGTGTCCTGAGGAGCGGGGGCCCGAAGGGTCCCCCGACGAAGGACAGGGGCGGCTCAACGGCAACCGGGGACGGCGCCTGGTCGCGGTGTCGGCCGGTAGGGCGTCGAGGTGCTCAGTGCGTGCGCAGCCCCCGCGGGTGGCCGGCCTGGTCCGACAGCTGGCGCAGGCCGTTGACGATGCCGCCCACCAGGTCGCCGGAGGCGAACGCGTTGGTCATCGACAGCACGGCTAGCGCGCAGGCGCGGTCGGGCAGCCGGCGCGCGGCCGCGGCACCGGTGACGACCTCCACGACCCGCTGGCCGGGCGAGACGGCGATCAGCACCGACTCCGGCAGGTCGTGCCCGGCGCGCTCGAAGAGCTCCTCCGCGCGGGCCCGGGTCTGGGCGCCGAGGTCACCGATGTAGAGGGTGAAGCGCAGCCCGGTCTCCCGGGAGGACATGGTCAGCGCCTCGTCCAGGCGCAGCAGCTCGCGGTAGCTGAAGACCGAGTCCGGGGCCTCGGCCTCGTCGGTGCGCGTCGCCATGGTGCCGGCGGACGTCGCGGTGTCGTGCGACGTCCCTTCGAGCACGCGGGTCATCTCCGGCCTCCGTGGGGGGTCTCAGGGGCGTTGCTGTGGGCGCTGACGCCGGTCACCAGGTGCCGCGCGCGCCGCCGAAGGGCCGCGCGGCGGCCGCGGCCGAGGGCCCGGCGGCCAGGGCGCGCGCGCTGGTGGCGCCGTGCGAGTCGCCCCCGCCGTACGCGCCGGACTGACCGGGGGCACCCGGGCCGTGCTGCTCCGGGTACATCGACGAGCCCAGCGCCGTGGTGCCGTCACCGGGGACGGCGGCCGGGCCGTGCGCCGCGGTGGGGCCGTGGCCGCCACCGCCCACCGGGTGCGGCTCGTACCAGACCGGCTCGTGCTGCCACGGCTGGCCGGGCTTGTAGCGCGCCTTCTTCGGCCGTCCGGGGACGAGGGTGAGCAGGGCCAGGACGGCCACCACGGCCAGCGGGGCCACCGCGTAGACGAGGATGGTCTCGACGACGGTCACGCCCCTCAACCTACCGGCAGCCGCCGCTGCTCTCATGATCAGTCCCAGGACGGCGGGTGGCGGTGCGCCCAGGGGCGGGCGGCCTCCAGCTGCGCGGCCAGCGCGATCAGCGTGACCTCGTCGGCCGGGCGCCCGACGAGCATCGTCCCGACCGGCAGCCCGTCGGCGGTCCAGTGCAGCGGGACGCTCACCGCCGGCTGGCCGGTGACGTTGAAGACCGCGGTGAAGGCGGCGTAGCGCTTCTGCCGCTCGAAGTCCGCCGCGCCGTCCCCGTCGGTGTCGAACCAGCCCAGCGGCCGCGGCGTCATCGTGGTCACCGGCGCGAGCAGCACGTCGTAGCCGGCGGTGGCGGTGACGAAGCGGCGGGCGAACAGCCGCAGCGCGGTGAGCGCCTCCATGGCCTGCTGCGCCGACAGCGCGAGCCCCCGGGCCCGCAGCTCCCGGGTGAGCGGCCGCAGCTCGCCGACCCGCTCCGACGGCACCGGCAGCAGCGTGCCCGAGAGGCTCCAGACCCGCTCGAAGGCGCCGAGGACGTGGGGGCCGAGCAGGCCGGGCGGCACGTCGTCCACCTCGTGGCCGAGGCCCTCGAGCAGGCGGGCCGCGTCGTCGAACGCCGCCTGCACCTCCGGCTCCAGCCCCGCGTCGGCCACGGGCGACTCCAGGTACCGGCCGATCCGCAGCCGGCCGGGCGGCCGGTCGGCCGCGCCGAGGAAGCTCTCCCCCGGCGGCAGCGGCGGCGCCCAGGCCGGGTCCCCGGTGACCGGTCCGGCCATCGCATCGAGCATCGCCGCGGCGTCGCGGACGGTGCGGGCCAGCGGGCCGCTGGTGCCCAGCCCCGTCACGTCGCCGCCGTACGGCGCGTTGCTCACCCGGCCGCGGGTCGGCTTGATCCCCACCAGCCCGTTGATGCTCGCCGGGATCCGGATCGACCCGCCGCCGTCGCTGCCCTGCGCGAACGGCAGCATGCCGGCCGCGACCGCGACCGCCGCTCCTCCGCTGGAGCCGCCGGCCAGCCGGGTGGGGTCCCACGGGCAGCGCGCCGGGCCGGCCAGCGCGTTGTCGGTGTAGCAGGGGAAGCCGAACTCGGGTGTGTTCGTCTTGCCGAGACTGATGGTCCCGGCGTCGGCCAGCCGGGTCACCACCGCGTCGTCGACGGTGGGCACGTTGGCGGCGAGGACGGTGCTGCCGAACGTCGTCCGGACGCCGGCGGTGTTGTTGAGGTCCTTGACCGCCGTCGGGACGCCGAGCAGCGGCGGCAGCTCGCCGCCGCTGCGCACCCGGCGCTCGGCACGGCGGGCCGCGGCCAGGGCGCGCTCGGGGGTCACGGTGAGGAAGGCGCCGAGCCGCGCGTCGAGGGCCTCGATGCGGGCCAGCGCGTGCTCCACCAGCTCCACCGGGCTCACCTGCCGCGCTCGCACGGCGGCGGCCTGCTCGAGCGCGGTCAGGTCGTGCAGGTGGGTCCCCGAGATCACGGGGACGGACGCTAGACGGGTAGACACGAGGGCGTGGACCTGACCCGCGCGGCCGCCGAGGCCCTCGACGCCGCCGACCCGCTGGCCGCCTTCCGCGCCCGGTTCGCCGGCGCCGGGGAGGACGGGCTGCTCTACCTAGACGGCAACTCGCTCGGGCGGATGCCGGTGGAGACGCCGGCCGCGCTCGCCCGGGTGGTCGAGGAGGAGTGGGCGCGCGGGCTGGTGCGCTCCTGGTCGTCGTGGATCGGCGCCGCCACCCGGGTCGGCGACCTGCTGGCCGAGGGCGTGCTCGGCGCGCGGCCCGGCGAGGTCCTGGTGGGCGACTCGACCACGGTGGACCTGTACAAGCTGCTGGTCGCCGCCGCCGACGCCCGCCCGGGCCGGGACGTGCTGGTCTGCTGCGCCGACGACTTCCCCACCGACCGCTACGTCGTCGCGGGAGTGGCGCAGTCACGCGGGATGACGGTGCGCGAGGTCCCGGCCGACGTCGACGAGGGGCTGGACCCGGCGGTGCTGGCCGCGGCGCTGGACGAGCGGGTCGCCGTCGTCGTCCTGTCGGCGGTCGCCTACCGCTCCGGCGCCCTGGCCGACGTCGCGGCGGTGACCGGGGCGGCGCGGGAGGTCGGCGCCCTGGTGCTGTGGGACCTCTCGCACGCCGCCGGTGCGGTGCCGGTCGACCTGGCGGCGAACGGGGTGGACCTGGCCGTCGGGTGCACCTACAAGTACCTGAACGGCGGGCCCGGTTCGCCGGCCTTCCTCCACGTGCGCCGCGAGCTGCAGGAGCAGCTGCGACAGCCGATCTGGGGCTGGTTCGGCCAGCGGGACCAGTTCGCCATGGGCCCGGCCTACGACCCGGTGCCGGGGATCGAGCGCTTCGCCGTCGGGACGCCGCCGGTGCTGGCCCTCGCCGCGGTCGAGGTGGGCGCCCGCCTGGTGACCGAGGCCGGGGTCGACCGGCTGGCGGCCAAGGGCCGGGCGCTCGGTGAGCTCGTCGTCGCGCTCGCGGACGCCTGGCTGGCGCCGCACGGCGTTGCGCTGGCCTCGCCCCGCGATCCGGGGCGCCGCGGCTCGCACGTGACCCTCGCCTCCCCGGCCGCCTGGCAGCTCACCCAGGCGCTGGTCGACCGGGGCGTGGTCCCGGACTTCCGGACGCCGGACCGCGTGCGGCTGGGCCCCGCGCCGCTCTACACCCGCTTCGTCGACGTCTGGGACGCGATGGCGCGCGTCCGCGAGGTGCTGGCCAGCGGAGCGCACGAGGGGTACCCCACCGTGCGCTCCCGCGTCACCTAGCGGCCCCGTCCCGGGGCCCGCCCCGAGCTTGCGAGGGTGGGAGGACGGGGTCCTGTCTCATGCCTCGGCGAAGACGACGAGGTTCTCGGTCGAGGCCCGGCCACCACCCCGCTGGAAGCAGGTGATGAGCACCAGCCGGCCCGGCGCGGCCTCCCACACCTCGGTGGCCGCGGGCAGCTCGCCCTTGGCGTACCGCTCGGTGCGCTCGACGGTGTAGCCGACCGTGCCCTGCGGCGTGCTCACCTCGATGACGTCGCCCGCCTCGAGCGTGCTGCCGCCGCCGTCGGTCTCCATCAGCGGGTCGAAGCCGTACTCGCCGGTTCCGGTCGAGTGGGCCGCGAGGTAGAGGGTGTTGTCCGCCTGCTCGGCGCTGCCGACCGGGTCGCCGTACGGGTCGAGCCAGTAAGCGGCGGTCAGCGTCGGCGGGTTGATCGTCCCGTTCCGCGGGTTCAGCGGCAGGACCGGCAGGTCCATGTCGAGCGCGGGGATGGCCACGTGCACGTCGGACGAGGGCGTCGGCAGGACCACCCCCTCGGGCGGCAGCGTGGGCTGCGCCTCCTCGACGTGCGGCGGTGCCGCGGCCGGCTGCTCGCCGCCGGTCAGGCCGACGGCGAGCACCGTGCCCCCGGCGACGCCGAGGGTGAGGACCGCCGCGACGGCAGCGGTGCGCCGACTCTGTCGGGTCAGGCGCACGTGCCGCCCTCGGCCGCCGGACGACGACGGGTGCGGGCGACGGCGACGCCACCCGCGCCCGCGAGGACGAGCATCCCGGCACCCGCGGCGATCGCGACGGTCCCGGTGGAACCCGTTTCGACCGCCTCGACGCCCGTGTTGGAGCGCAGGCCCGCGTTGACCACCGCGGGGGCGGCGGCCGGGGTGGTCGGCGCCGCGGCCGGCGGGACGACCGGCGCAGCCTCGGCGACCAGGGTGAGCTCGACGGTGAAGACCGAGATGCCGCCGGTCGGCGTCTGCTGCGCGACCACGAGGTAGTAGGAGCCGGGGGCGGTGCCGGCCGGGATGGGAACCGACGCCGTCGAGCCGCTGACCTGAGCGGTGAGCTCCGCAGGCGCGCCGGTCGGGAAGCCGTCGGCGTCCAGCTGCTGCAGGCCGACGAGCACGCCGGTGAGGTCGCTCAGGCCGAGGTCGCGCAGCAGGGAACCGGCGGTGAGGTCGAGCGTGACGGCCGAACCCACGGTCACCGGGGTCGGGAAGGGGCACCGCTCGCCGGACGTGATCCCGCAGGGGATCTGCGAGAAGGCGGCCAGCTCGGGCTGGACGGTCACCGCGGCGGGCGCGGCGGAGTCGAAGCCGAGGCTGTAGAAGACCGGGTCGAAGAACGTGAAGCCCGAGCCGAGGGTGTCGGTGACCGGCTGGATCAGAAGGTCGGCCTCGTCTCCGGCGATCGGGTCGTCGGCCGGCAGGGTGACGGTGACGCTGCCGGCGGTGGCCGCCACGGCCAGGTAGTTCGGGTTGCTCGGCGCGAACTGGGAGGAGTACGTCGCCTCCGGGGTGCCGTCGCCGTTGTCGTCGAAGACGAGCTCGGCCTCGAGTGCCGCCGAGCCGTCGAGCTCTGAGGGCAGGTCCACGGTGATCGTGCCGCTGTACTGCACCGGCACGGGCGTGAGGACGCCGGCGGCCTGGTCGGCCATGGGGTCCATGGACCCGCCGAGGTTCTCGACCGGGAAGGCGCTGAGCGCGACCTCGGACGGCTCGAGCGGGATCACGACGCCGGTGGCGGCGACGGCGGGAGACGCGATGCCGACCAGCAGGAGGGCCGAACCGATACCGGCGAGGCCGAGGCGCTGCACCTGCGGCCGGCGGGTGCGGGTGGTGGTTGACATGGGAGGACACCTTCCGGCGACCGCAGCACCCCAGCGGCGCTGACTGCCGCGGGAACGTAACGTGACCATCGGGTTCTGCTGAGTACAAGGCTCGCCACACGAGTCAGGTGTGGCACGGCGTGACCTGTGTGTGACCTGAGATGCCGGTTCCTTCGTCAGCTCCTGACCGGCGAGGGGCGACGCGGAGCCACGACCGGTGTCAGATCTCGACGCCGGGACAGCGATCCGGCACCAGACCTCGACAGCGCCTGCGCACCGGAGGTCAGCCCGGGTCGGGCGCGCCGATCGGGTTCGCCTCCGGCCACAGCCCGGCCGCCACGACGGCGCGGCGCACCGGTCCCAGCAGTTCGGCGACGCGGTCGCAACGGACGTCGCCCAGCTCCTGCCACGGGCCCAGTGCCAGCCGGTCGGTGTCTGCCTCCAGCGCGGCGACGATCGCGGCGCCCTCCGCGGTGAGCTCCCCGCGGGCCAGCCAGCCGCGGGTGGCGAGCTCCTCGGCCGCGTCGTCCCACGCCGCGTCGTCCCACCCGCGGGCCCGGGTCAGCCACTCCCGCGCCGTCCGCCCGGCCGCGGCGGCCAGCACGTGGGCGCCGACCCCGGAGATCCCGCGCTGCAGCAGCGCGGCGTTGTGCCCGTCGCCGCGGTGCTCGCGCAGGGTGGTGAGCGACTGCCAGACGGCCAGGTGGGGCTCGGCGGGCACGGGCAGCCCGGCGTTGGCCGCCGCGAGCGGGCGGCCCGGGGCGTCCACCGCGGCTGCGGCCGCGGTGAGCAGCCCGGCCAGTTCCACCGCCTGGGCGGACCTCAGCCACTCCTCCCCCGGAGCTCGGCGCACCGCGGCGTCCACCCCGGCCAGCCGCGCGTGGAGCACCGCGGGCGGTCCGGCGGCCTCCCACACCTCCGGCACGCGGCGGGCCACGAACGCCGGCGCGAAGTTGTAGAACGTCGCCGTCACCACCTCCGCGCCGACCGGGCCCAGCGGCGCCGCGCGCATGGCGAAGTAGGCTCGCCAGAAGCCGTGCAGGCCCGTCGCCTCGGCCGCCGTCCGGCACTCGTCGGCGAAGTAGGTGAGGGCGTGGAACGGCTCGCCCAGCGCCCACAGCCGCCGGGCCGTCGCTGGTGAGGTCACCGCCCCGGCCCCCTGCAGGGGCCCCGGCCCCGTCCAGCGCACCGCCCCGCGCCTGCGAGGGGTGGGGAGGACGGGGCCCTTCCCCGAGTGGCGGGGGGCAGGGGGTCCTCTCTCATGCCGACACGCTCTCCGGCATGCCCAGCCACTCCCGCCAGCGCGGGTCGACGGTGCGCGCGCCGAGCAGCCGCCAGGCCGCGCCGCTGGGGGTGCGCGGCGGGTGCGGCAGCTTCCAGCCGAGCTCGGCCAGCGACCGGTCGGCCTTGGTGTGGTTGCACCGCCGGCAGGCCGCCACGACGTTGTCCCACGTGTGCGTGCCCCCGCGGCTGCGCGGCACGACGTGGTCGATGCTGGTCGCCGAGCCGCCGCAGTAGACGCAGGTGGAGGCGTCCCGGTGGAACACCGCGCGCCGCGACAGCGGCACCTGGGCGGGGTACGGCACCCGGACGTAGCGGGTCAGGCGCACCACCACCGGAACGGGCAGGACCACCGTCTCGGCGTGCACCTCCTCGGGCGCGCTGTGCACCGAGACCGCCTTGTCGGCGAGCACGAGGACGATGGCGCGGCGGCTGGAGACCACGCACAGCGGCTCGTAGGTGGCGTTGAGCAGCAGGGTCGCGGCGGCGGTGGACCGTGCCGGGACAGGGGTCGTCGGATGGGAGTGGTGGTCGCGCCGCGGACCTGGATGGCCTGCGGACGACCCGGACGCGATACGCGGCACGGGGCACCTCCGAGCGCCCGGGGCCGCGCGCCGGGTGCAGTGCGACCCGTGGGCGCTCCCATTCTGGCCTGCGACCGCGCTCGCGCGCTCCCGGGAAGTCGGCGGACGGGCCGGGGGCGACCGCCCCGGTGCTCACTACCGTGGGCCGCGTGCGCTACCCCGAGGCCCCCCGGCTCGACCTGGTCGAGCACCTGCACGGACACGCCGTCGCCGACCCCTACCGCTGGCTCGAGGACCCCGCCGACCCGCGGACGGCCGCCTGGACCGCCGCCCAGGACGAGCTGACCGCCGCGGCGCTGGCCGTCCTGCCGCTGCGCGAGCGCTTCGCCGCCCGCCTGGCCGAGCTGGTGCACGCCGGCGCCGTCGGCGTCCCGGTCTGGCGCGCCGGCCGGGCCTTCTCCACCCGGCGCGACCCCGGGCAGGAGCACGCGGTGCTGCGGGTGCGCGAGCCCGACGGCAGCGAGCGCGTGCTGGTCGACCCGATGGCGGTCGACCCCGCGGGCACGACCACCCTCGACGCCTGGTCGCCGTCCTGGGAGGGCGACCGGCTGGCCTACCAGCTCTCCACCGGCGGCGACGAGGAGTCACGGCTGTACGTGCTGGACGTGGCCACCGGTGAGCAGCTCGACGGGCCCATCGACCGCTGCCGCTACTCCCCCGTCGCCTGGCTGCCGGGCGGCGAGGAGCTGTTCTACGTCCGCCGCCTGGCCCCCGACCGGGTGCCCACGGGCGAGGAGCAGTTCCACCGGCGGGTCTGGCGTCACCGGGTGGGCGCCGACGCCGACGGCGACGTCCTCGTGCACGGCGAGGGCAGCGACCCGGCCACCTACTTCGGCGCCCACACCAGCCGCGACGGCCGCTGGCTCGTGGTCTCCGCCTCGGTGGGCACCGCGCCGCGCGACGACGTCTGGCTGGCCGACCTGGCCGGGGACGGCGCGCTGCGCGCGCTGCAGGTGGGCGTCGACGCGCAGACCGCGGCCTGGGTGGCCCGCGACGGCCGGCTCTGGCTGATGAGCGACCGCGGCACCCCGCGCTGGCGGCTCGCCGTCACCGACCCGGCCGACCCGGCCACCTGGGCGCCCGCGGCCTGGCGGGACGTCGTCCCGCAGCAGGAGGACGGCGTCCTCACCGACGTCGCCCTCGTCGACGGCCCGGACGGCGGGCTGCAGGTGCTCGCCGTGCACTCGGTGGACGCCACCGACCGGCTCTCCCTCTGGGCCGCGGACGGCACCGGCCGGGTGGCCGACGTGACCGCCCTCCCCCCGGGCAGCGTCTCCGGCGTGAGCGCGCCCCCCGAGGGCGGCAGCACGGCCTGGATCGGGTTCACCGACTTCTCGAGCCCGCCCTCGGTGCTGCGCTGGGACGCCACCGACCCGGCGCGGGTGGCGAGCTGGGAGCAGGCGCCGGTGGCCGGCGCGGTGCCCGCGGTGCAGGTCGTGGAGACGCACGCGACCTCCGCCGACGGGACGCCGGTGCACCTGTTCGTGCTCTCGCCGGCCGGCGCCCCGGACCGGCCGCGACCCACGGTGCTCTACGGCTACGGGGGCTTCAACGTCGCCCTCAGCCCGGCCTACTCGGCGCAGGCCCTGGCCTGGGTGGAGGCCGGCGGCGTGTGGGCGGTGGCCAACCTGCGCGGCGGCTCCGAGCACGGCGAGGAGTGGCACCGCGCCGGCATGCGGGAGCGCAAGCAGAACGTGTTCGACGACTTCGCCGCGGCCGGGGAGCACCTGGTCGCCGAGGGGTGGACGACGCACGCGCAGCTGGCGGTGATGGGCGGCTCGAACGGCGGCCTGCTGGTCGGCGCCACCCTCACCCAGCGCCCGGACCTCGCGGCCGCCGTCGTCTGCAGCGCCCCGCTGCTGGACATGGTCCGCTACGAGCGCTTCGGCCTGGGCCGCACCTGGAACGACGAGTACGGCACGGCCGAGGACCCCACCCAGCTCGGCTGGCTGCTGGGCTACTCGCCCTACCACCGGGTCACCGACGGCGCGGCCTACCCGGCAGTGCTGTTCACGACCTTCGAGTCCGACACGCGGGTCGACCCGCTGCACGCTCGGAAGCTGGCCGCGGCGCTGCAGCACGCCACGTCGTCCGACGCCCCGGTCCTGCTGCGGCGGGAGACCTCGGTCGGGCACGGCGCCCGGGCGGTCAGCCGCACCGTCGGGCTGGCCGCCGACCAGCTGGCCTTCCTCGCCGCGCACACCGGCCTGGGCGGTTGACCCGGATCGTGCGCCGCGCCACGCGCGGGAACCCTGCCGTGCTCTTCTGGCACCTGAGAGTATCGGCGTGATGACTGCTTCACCGTCCGTGATCGCCGCCGCAGACGGCGGATCCGACTCGATGCCCGACTGTGCCGACTACTGGCTCTGCCAGCAGGTCTACGAGTGGTCCGGGGCCGAGTGGCTGGCCGAGAACGCGCAGGCCCTGATCGCCACGCCGGCGCGGATCCTGCTGATCGTCGTGGTCGCCGTGCTGGCGCGGTACCTGGCGCACCGGGCCATCCGCCGGCTCACCGACACCACCGCCGTGGGACCGCTGCCGTCGATCCTGCGGGCCCGGCGGCTGCGCGCCACCGCTCTCGGGGAGGGCGCGGAGCAGCTGACCGCGCGCCGCACCCAGCGGGCCGAGGCGATCGGGTCGGTGCTGCGCAGCTGCGCCTCCATCGTGGTGCTGGCCATCGCGGTGGTGCTGGTGCTCGGCGAGCTGGGCATCAACCTCGCCCCGATCCTGGCCAGCGCCGGTGTGGTCGGCGTCGCGCTGGGTTTCGGCGCGCAGAACCTGGTCAAGGACTTCATCGCCGGGATCGGGATCATCCTCGAGGACCAGTACGGCGTGGGGGACGTCGTCGACCTCGGGGAGGCCAGCGGCACCGTCGAGGCCGTGGGCCTGCGCATCACCCGGCTGCGCGACGTCAACGGCGTGGTCTGGTACGCCCGCAACGGCGAGATCCTGCGGGTGGGCAACAAGAGCCAGGGCTACGCCCAGGTGGTCATCGACATGCCGGTCGCCCACGACACCGACCTCGAGCGCTGCCGGGCGGTCATGCAGGAGGTGGCCGACGCGATGTACGGCGAGGAGGAGTGGGCGCCGGTCCTGCTGGCCGAGCCGGAGTCCCTCGGTGCCGAGCAGATCACCGCGGAGGGCGTCGTCATGCGTCTGCAGGTCCGCACCACCAACGCCGACCAGTGGCGGGTCGGCCGCGAGCTGCGCATGCGGCTCAAGGAGCGCTTCGTCGCCGAGGGCATCCGCACGCCGCTGCCGCTGCTGTCGGCGGCCGGCGCGCCGGCGGGAGCCCCCTGAGCGGCACCGCGCCGGCCGGCGGGAGCCCGGGCGGCGCCGCCCCGCGCCCGGCGACCTTCCGCGGGCTGTTCGGCGTCGGTGAGTTCCGGCCGCTGTTCGGCACGTACCTGCTGTCCACCATCGGCGACGAGCTGGCCCGCGTCGCGCTGACCGTGCTGGTCTACCAGCGCACCGACTCGCCGCTGCTGTCGGCGGTCACCTTCGCGATCAGCTACCTGCCGTGGCTGCTCGGCGGGCCGCTGCTGTCGACCCTCGCCGACCGGTTCCCCCGGCACCAGGTGCTCATCGCCACCGACGTCGCCCGCGCGCTGCTGGTCGCCCTCATGGCGGTCCCGGGCACGCCGCTGCCGGTGCTGCTGGGCCTGCTGTTCGTCGTGGCCGTGTGCGGGCCGCCGTTCGAGTCCGCCCGGTCGGCGCTCATGGCCGACGTCCTCGACGGCGACCGGTACGCGCTGGCGACGTCCCTGACCAACGTGGGCTCCCAGGTGGCCCAGGTCCTGGGGTTCGTGGTGGGCGGCACGCTCGTCGCCGTGCTGGACCCGTCCGCGGCACTGCTCATCGACGCGGCCACGTTCGCCCTCTCCGCCGTCTGGCTGTGGGCGCGGCTGCAGCGCCGTCCGGCCCCGGACGACGGCGGCGACGCCGGGACCCCCCGTTCGATGTGGCGGGACGCGGGCGAGGGGCTGCGGCTGATCGGCCGGACGCCGCGGCTGCGGGCGATCATCGCCGTCACCTGGGTGGGCACCCTCTTCGCCAACGCCCCGGAGGGCATCGCCGCGCCGCTGGTCGCGCAGCTCGGCCAGGGCGCGGCGCAGGTCGGCGTCCTGCTCGCGGCCAACCCCGCCGGGGTCACCGTGGGCGGGCTGCTGGTCGCCCGCGGGCTCACCCAGCAGCGCCGCGAGCAGCTGGTGCCGTCGCTCGTCGCCGCGTCGCTGGCCCCGATCCTGGTGGCGGGGCTGGTCACCGTGTGGGGGGCGCCCGGTCAGGGCGCCTACGCGGCCGTCGTCGCGCTGTTGTTCCTCGCCGGGCTGGGGCTGGCCTGGACGATCCCGCTCAACGTCGCCTTCGTGCAGGCGGTGCCGCAGGCCTTCCGGGGCCGCGCCTTCGGGGTCGCGGTCAGCGGGCTGTACGGCGTCCAGGGCATCGGCGTGCTCGCCGCCGGTGCCGCGGCCGAGGGTCTCTCGGCCGGCAGCGTGGTCGCGCTGATCGGCGGGCTGGGCCTGCTGGCCGTCGTCCCGCCGCTGGTCGGCTACGGACGTACCCAGGGTCACGTGGCACCGGCCCCACCCGCCGGGGGACGATCGAGGGCATGAGCCGATCCCTGCCGTCGGCGCGGACCTTCTACGAGGAGGTCGGCGGCGCGCCCACCTTCGCGCGTCTGGTGGCCCGGTTCTACGCCGGCGTGCGCAGCGACCCGGTGCTCGCGCCGCTGTACCCGCAGGACGACTGGGAGGGCGCCGAGAGCCGGCTGCGCGCGTTCCTCGAGCAGTACTGGGGCGGCCCGACCACCTACTCCGACCAGCGCGGCCACCCCCGGCTGCGGATGCGCCACGCACCCTTCGCCATCGGCCCCGCCGAGCGCGACGCGTGGCTGCGCCACATGCGCGACGCCGTCGACTCCCTGGAGCTGACCCCCGAGCAGGACGCCACGCTGTGGGGGTACATGGAGATGGCCGCGCACAGCATGCAGAACCGCTGAAGGACCCCCTCTCCCCCTGCCACTCGCGCTCGTGGCGGGAGCCTCCGAGGGGCCACGAACGACGAGGAGCTCGGTGAACCCGGACACGTCCCTGCCCGCTGCCCGCCGCACCGACGTGGACTGGTGGCGCGACGCGGTCTTCTACCAGGTCTACATCCGCAGCTTCGCCGACGGGAACGGCGACGGCATCGGCGACCTGGCCGGCATCCGCGCCCGCCTGCCGCACCTGGCCGGGCTCGGCGTCGACGCGCTGTGGATCACGCCGTTCTACCCCTCCCCCATGGCCGACCACGGCTACGACGTGGCCGACCCGCGCGACGTGGAACCGGTCTTCGGCGACCTCGCCGGGTTCGACGCGCTGCTGGCCGAGGCGCACGCGCTCGGCATCCGGGTGACCGTCGACCTCGTGCCCAACCACACCTCCGACCGGCACGCCTGGTTCCGGGCCGCGCTGGCCGCCGGCCCCGGGTCGCCGGAGCGGGCGCGCTACCTGTTCCGCGACGGCCGCGGCCCCGACGGCGCCGAGCCGCCCAACAACTGGCCCTCGGTTTTCGGCGGCCCGGCGTGGACCCGCGTGGACGACGGCCAGTGGTACCTGCACATCTTCGCGCCCGAACAGCCCGACCTGGACTTCACCAACCCCGAGGTCCTCGACGACCTCGAGACCACGATGCGGTTCTGGCTGGACCGCGGTGTCGACGGCTTCCGCATCGACGTCGCCCACGGCATGGCCAAACCCGCCGGCCTGCCGGACATGGAGCCGATGGAGGACACCGGCCTCCTCGACGACCACGGCCCCGGCGACCACCGGTTCGACCACGACGGGGTGCACGACGTGCACCGGCGGATCCGCGCCGTCCTCGACCAGTACCCCGGCACCATGGCCGTCGGCGAGGTGTGGGTGTCCGACGACGACCGGCTCGCCCGGTACCTGCGCGCCGACGAGCTGCAGCTGGCCTTCAACTTCACGCTGCTGACCGCCGACTGGGACGTCGACGAGCTGCGGGACGCCGTCGTGCACTCGCTGGCCACCGTCGACGGGACGCCGGCGCCCGCCTGCTGGGTGCTGTCCAACCACGACCGCCCGCGGCACGTGACCCGCTACGGCGGCGGCGAGGTCGGCACCCGCCGGGCGCGGGCCGCGGCGCTGCTGCAGCTGGCCCTGCCCGGCGCGGCCTACCTCTACAACGGCGACGAGCTCGGCATGCCCGACGTCGACCTGCCCGACGAGGTGCTGCAGGACCCGATCTGGGAGCGGTCCGGGCACACCGAGCGGGGTCGCGACGCCTGCCGCATCCCGGTGCCGTGGTCGGGCACCGAGCCCTCGTACGGCTTCTCCTCGCGCGCGGAGACCTGGCTGCCGATGCCCGAGGGCTGGGGACCGCTGACCGTCGAGGCCCAGGACGGCGACCCCGGTTCGGTGCTGTCGCTGTACCGCGCTGCGCTCGCGCTGCGGCGGACGTCGCCCGCCTTCGCCGGCGAGGGCCTCGAGTGGCTCCCCGCACCCGACGGCTGCCTCGCGTTCCGCCGTCCCGGCGGGCTGGTCTGCCTGCTCAACGTCTCGGGCGGCGACGTCCCGCTGCCCGAGGGCGAGGTCCTGCTGGCCAGCGACGACGTGGCCGGTGGCGTGGTGCCCGTGGACACGGCGGTGTGGCTCCGCGCCTGACCCCGGGGCCCCGACCTCCCCGCCACTCGCGGGCTCGCGGTGGGTCCCTGCAGGGCCGCGCCCGCACATCCGCGGTCGCCGTCTCCGGCGGGCGCCGCCGCTGGGGCCGGGTAGCATCCAGGTGGTGACACAGCGTCGCGGGAGACGCTGACAGCTCGGTCTCCGACCGCGGGGTCGGGGCCTGTTCGGGGGAGGCCCGCCCGCCCATGGCGCTGCTGCAGGTCGAGGGCCTGAGGAAGTCCTTCGGGGCCCGGCGCGTCCTGCGGGACGTCTCCTTCAGCATCGCCGAGGGCGAGATCGTCGGGCTCGTCGGCAGCAACGGCGCGGGCAAGTCGACCCTCGGGGACATCCTCGCCGGCACCAGCGCGGCCGACTCGGGCGTGATGACGCTGCAGGGCCACCCGTACGCGCCGCTGTCGACCGACGACGCTCGCCACCTCGGCGTCGGGGTGGTCGAGCAGCTCGTCCGGATCGATCCCGCGCTGACCGTCGCGCAGGCGGTGTTCCGCGGCACGCCGCAGGCCGCACGCCCGCAGGCGGAGCTGCGCGAGCAGGCGCGGGTGCTGCTCGCCGAGGTCACCCTGGACGTCGACCCCGACACCCTGGTCGGGGAGCTGCCGCACTTCCTGCACGGCCTGGTGGAGATCGCGCGCGTGCTCGCCGAGGACACCCGGCTCGTCGTGCTGGACGAGGTGTCGGCGGCGCTGCTGCCCGTGGAGGTCACTCGGCTGCACGCCGTCGCCGGCCGGCTGAGCCGGCAGGGGCGCGGCGTCCTCTACATCAGCCACCGGCTGCCCGAGATGCTCACCGTGGTCCAGCGGGTGCTCGTGCTGCGCGACGGCGTGATCGCCCTGGACGGACCGGCGGAGGGCCTGGACCCGGTCCGGCTGGCCGCGGAGACCGTGGGCGAGCCGCTGGCGCTGCCGGCACCCCGGGTGGCCGCGGCACGGTCCGGGCGGGACGACGCCCCGGTGCACGCCTCCACGTGGCCGGCGCCGTCCGACGAGGACGTGGCCCTGCGGGTCCGCAACCTGCGGGTGCCCGGCCGGGTCGACGGGGTCGACCTGCTGCTGCGCCAGGGCGAGGTGGTCGGATTGACCGGGCACCGCTCCTCCGGCGTGGAGGAGATCGCCGGCGCCCTGACCGGGGAGCTGCCGGCCGTCAGCGACGAGCTCGTGCTCCGCGGCGAGCCGCGGTCGCTGGCCTCGTCGGCGGGCGGAGCGGGGCTGCGGCTGCCCGCCTACCGGCCCGACGACGACGCCTACGGGGTCGACCCCGGCGAGACCATCGCCCGGACGCTCACCCAGGAGCCGTGGGGTGCGCTCACCGACGTCCGCAGCGAGATCGCCCTGCTGCGCGGCGTGATCAGGACCGTGCACCGGCTCGACGTCAAGACGCTGAGCATCCGCACCGTCGTGGGTGCTCTGTCCGGCGGCGACCGGCACAAGCTCGCGCTCGCCCGGTGGATGGCCTCGGCGGAGGACGTCGTCGTCCTGCACGAGCCCACCCGGGGCCTGGACGTCCGGGCCCGCCAGCAGGTGCGCCGGCTGCTGGACGAGGCGACGGCGCACGGGACGTCGGTGGTCGTGGTGTCGGTGGACCCCGACGAACTGGCCGAGTGCTGCGACCGCGTCGGCATCGTGGCCGGCGGCCGCGTCGCCCGGTGGATCGACACCCGGGAGCTCGCCGTCGACGCCGTGCGGGCGCGGATCGTCGAGGCCGCCACCGCGGCCTGAAGGAGGACCCTCCTGCCCCGCCACTCGGAGCAGGACCCGTCCTCCCCACCCCTCGTAGAAGGACGCCCTGCTCCCCACCAATCGCCAGCTCGCGGCGGGACCCTGCAGGGGGCCAGCGGCGCCCTGGACGGGGCCGGGGCCACTGCAGGAGGGCCGATGGCCGGCTCACCCCGGGGCGGTGCCGCCCGGCGCCCGGCCGGACAGCACCACCGCGGCGTCAGACGCTCACGGTGGCCGCGACGGCCCGCAGCTTGTGCCGCGCCAGCGCCAGGTTGGCGGTCAGGCGGTTGAGGACCAGGTAGATGAACAGGCCCGTGTTGCCCTGGCCCTGGAGCACGTTGATCAGGTGGTACTGGCTCTGCAGCGTGATGAGGACGTCCTCGATCTCGTCCTTCAGCTCGAGGTCCTGGATGGTGCGCAGCTTCGCGCGCACCACGTTCGAGTTCCCGGCGGCCGCGACGTTCAGGTCGAACCCGGGGGTGCCACCGGTCGCGAGGGCCATGCCGCTGTCGATGTCGACGATCGCGGCGCCGTTGGCACCCTCGATCGCGAGCAGGTCGGCGATGACGTTGTCGAGCTGGGCCACGGATGGGACTCCTGTCGTCTGGAGGGGAAGGCGCAGCGGGGTGCTGCGGTCCGGGTCGAGGGGTGACCCGGGTCGGCCGGACGGACCGGACGTCTGTCGGCGCGCGGAGTGCCTGGGCGGCGACGGTGCCGCCCGGACGCTCGTCGCACCGGCCGGAGCGCGGTGCGCAGCCGTCTCGTCGACGGCGGCAGGCACGTCCGGCGGTGATGCCCGCGCGGGCCGGTGCCCGGTGGCGGGCAACCGGTCCGAGTCCTGCGGACGCTCCGCGGGGAGCTCGTGCGTCGTGGAGCGTCCCCACGACCACAGCGACGCCCACCACCCGGTTGCCATGCCTGTCGTTCCGCCTTCGCCGAGGGGCTCAGGAACCCAGACAACACGTCCCCGGCAGCCCCGGCAAACCGGCGGCCGTATCTGCAGGTGAGCGCGCAGGCACCGACGGCCACCGATGTCCGGCGTCCTCGATGGCCCCCCGCCCACCCGGGGCGCCTGGCCGGTCCCGGTCCTCGGGTACCTTCCGCCGGGAGCCGCGCGGGTCGATCGCGTGCACCGGGAGGAGACTGCCGTGAAGACCAGGGACCTCGCCTACGTCGCGCTCTTCGCGGCGGTCATCGCCGTGCTGGGGACGATCCCGGCCATCCCCGTCGGCCCGGTGCCGATCACCGCCCAGACGCTCGGCGTGATGCTGGCCGGCGCCGTCCTGGGGGCCCGCCGCGGCTTCCTCGCCGTCCTGCTGTTCCTCGTCCTGGTGGCGGTCGGCCTGCCGCTGCTGGCCGGCGGCCGCGGCGGCCTGGCACCCTTCGTCGGGACCTCGGCCGGTTACCTCTACAGCTGGCCGGTCGCCGCCTTCGTCATCGGCTGGCTGACCGAGCGCTCCTGGGACCGCTACAACGTCCTGCGCGGCACCCTGGTCAACGTCGTGGGCGGCATCGTCGTCATCTACGCCGTCGGCGTGCCGGTGCTCAAGGCCGTCGCCGGGCTGACGTGGGGTCAGGCGCTGACCGGCGGCGCGCTCCCGTTCCTCCCGGGTGACCTGTTCAAGGCCTTCGCCGCAGCGGCGATCGCCGACGTCGTGCGGCGCAGCTACCCGGTCATCGAACGTCCCCGCCGGACCGCCACCACCCGGTGAGGTTCCGCCGTTCCCCTGCCGCGACCGCGGACACCGACGTCGCCGAACCCGGCCGCGGCATCGAACTCCGTGGGGTCGGGCACCGGTACGGCGACCGGGTGGTGCTCGAGGGCATCGACCTGCAGCTGACCGAGCCGCGCGTCGGCGTCATCGGCGCCAACGGCTCGGGCAAGAGCACCCTCGCCCGGCTGCTCAACGGCCTGGTGGTGCCTTCCTCGGGGCAGGTGCTGGTCGACGGGCTGGACACCCGCACGCAGGTGCGCGCGGTGCGCCGCCGCGTCGGCTTCGTCTTCCAGGACCCGGACGCGCAGATCGTGCACCCGACGGTCGCCGAGGACGTCGCCTACGGGCTGGACAACCAGGGCGTGCCCCCGGACGAGCGGGCCGCCCGGGTCGCCGAGGTGCTGGAGCGCTACGACCTGGCCGGGCACGCCGACCACCCGGCCCACCTGCTCTCCGGCGGCCAGAAGCAGCTGCTCGCCATCGCCGGCGTGCTGGTCATGCAGCCGGCCCACATCGTCTTCGACGAGCCGACGACGCTGCTGGACCTGGTGAACGCCCGCCGCGTCGCCGAGCTGATCAACGGCCTCGAGCAGCAGGTGGTCGTGGTGACCCACCACCTGGACCTGCTCGACGGCTTCGACCGGGTGCTGGTGGTCGACGGCGGACGGGTCGTCGAGGACGCTCCCCCCGGCCCGGCCGTGGCCGCCTACCGCACCCTCGCGGAGCGCCGGTGACCCTCGCGCTGTACGTGCCGGTCGCCAGCCCCGTGCACCGGCTGCCGGCCGGGGCCAAGCTGCTGTGCCTGGCCGCGCTCGCCGTCCTGCTCTTCGCCCGGCCGACCCCCACGGTGGCCGGGTCCGCGCTCGTCGGCACGCTGGTGGTGGGGCTGGGGGCGGCCCGGCTGCCGGTCGCCGTCCTGGCCCGGCAGGCGTGGGCGCTGCGGTGGTTCCTCCTCGTGCTCTTCGTCGTGCACGCGTTGACCACCGACGTGGTCAGCGGTGCGCACACCGTGCTGCGGCTGCTGACGCTGGTGCTCGCCGCGGCGGTGGTGACGGCGACGACGCGGGTGAGCGAGATGGTGCGCGTGGTCGAGCGGCTCTGCGCGCCGCTGCGGCTGGTGGGCGGGCGGCCGGAGCGGGTGGGCCTGCTGTTCGCGATGGCGCTGCGGTTCGTCCCGGTGCTGATCGAGCGCGCCGACCGGATCCGCGCGGCCCAGGCGGCCCGGGGCGGCGCGCCCCGGGGGCTGCGGGCGCTGCGGACGACGGTCGCCCCGCTGCTGGTGCAGTTGCTGCAGATGGCCCACGACGTGAGCGAGGCGCTGGACGCGCGCGGTGCGGACGACGTGCCTGGGCGCCGGCCGAGGGGAGCGTGATGGACGGCGGCGTGCTGACCGGGATCTGGCTGACCGGCGAGGCGGCCGCGCCGATGCGACGGGTGCCGTCGGCGCGGCTGGTGGCCGGCCGGGGCCTGGAGGGTGACCGCTACGCCCTGGGCGGCGGCACGTGGGCGCAGTACCCGGACCTGGAGAAGCAGCTGACCCTGATCGACACCGCGGACGTCGCCGCGGTCGCCGCCGAGGTCGGCGTGCCGCTGACCCCTGGCGCCACCCGGCGCAACCTGGTCACCGCGGGCATCGACCTGCCCGCGCTCGTGGGGCGCTGGTTCACGGTGGGCGACGCGCTGCTGTTCGGCGTGAAGCGCTGCCCGCCGTGCACCCACCTGGAGCGGCTCACCGGAGCGCGGCTGGTCAAGGCGATGGTGCACCGCGGCGGGATCAACGCAGCGGTGTTCGCCGGCGCGCAGATCGCCGAGGGCGCCGTGGTGCGGCCGGTGACCGACGAGGAGGCCGCGCAGCGGGGTGCGCCGACCGGCGCGGACCGACCGGTGCCGCGGCGCGTCTGACCGGGTCGGTCACCCGCAGGTCTTGACGACCATCGCCACTCCCTGCCCGCCACCGGCGGCGATGGCCGCCAGGCCGTAGCGGCCACCGGGACGGCGGACCAGCTGGGAGAACAGCCGGACGGCCAGCACGGCGCCCGACGCACCCCAGGGGTGTCCCAGGGCCAGCGCCCCGCCCTCGGGGCAGACCCGCGCCGCGTCCAGCCCCAGCGCGTCGCAGCAGGCCAGCACCTGCCCGGCGAAGGCCTCGTTGAACTCGACGACGTCGAGGTCGTCGAGGGTCAGCCCGGCCCGGTCGAGCGCCATCCGGGTGGCCGGCACGATGCCCAGCCCCGGCCGGTTCGGGTCCACGCCGGCCGTGGCGGTGGCGAGGACCCGCAGCCCCGGGGTGCCGGTGCGGCGGTGGGTCGCCGCATCGACCACCGCGACCAGCGCCGCGCCGTCGTTGACCCCGCACGAGTTGCCCGCCGTGACGGTGCCGTCCGCTCGGAAGGCGGGGCGCAACCGGGCCAGCCGCTCCTGCGAGAGTCCTGGGCGCGGGCGGTCGTCGCCGACCACGCCGGCCACCGGCACGATCTCGTCGTCGAACCCACCGGACCGCCGGGTGGCCACGGCCCGGGCGTGCGATCGGGCCGCGTACCGGTCCTGGCGCTCCCTCGACACCCCGGAGTCGGCGGCGAGCAGGTCGGCGGCCGGTCCCATGTCGGGATCGCCCAGCGACGCCGGCGCGAACGGGGCCCGCTCGTACCGGATCGGCGTACCGCCGGCGGCCGGCGGCCAGGACCGCCAGGGAGCGGTGGACGCCGACTCGACGCCTCCGGCGAGCAGCGTGCCCGGCTCGTCGCGCACCGCGGAGACGGCCAGCACGATGGCTGCCAGGCCACTGGCGCACTGCCGGTCGACGGTGAGGGCGGGCATGGAGACCGGCAGGCCGGCCTGCAGGGCAGCCACCCGGGCGACGTCCCCGCCGGGGCCCATGCAGTTGCCGAGCACGACGTCGCGCACGTCGTCGGCACCGTCTCGGCGCAGCTCCCCCCAGAGGGCCGAGATCACGGGGGCGGCGAGGTCGGCAGCGGTGCACGTGGCCAGGGAGCGGCCGGCCGTGCCGATCGGCGTGCGCCGCGCGGCCACCAGGACCGGGGCGTCCGCGGATCGGGGTCGGCTCACCGGCGTCCCCCGACGGCAGGCGGGGTCGGCCCGGGTCGGCCCGGCCCCAGCCGGCCGGATGCGGCGAGGTCGGCGAGCGCGGCACGGTCGACCTTGCCGCCCGCGGTCAGCGGGAGGTTCGAGACGTGGAACCACCGCCGCGGCCGGTGCGCCGCAGGCAGCCCCTCCCGGGCGGCTTCCTTCACCCGGGCGAGGGCGCCCGGGCCCCGGTTCGGGAGGACCGCAGCCACGACCGCGCCCAGCCGTGGATGCGGCACGCCGACGACGAGCACCTCTTCGCCGGTGGCGCGGCGCAGCGCGTGCTCCACGTCGGCGACGAGCACGGTTACCCCGGCGGTGACCACGGCCTCGGTCCCCCGCCCGGCGACCCTCAGCAGGTCTCCGCGCAGGCTGCCGCGGTCGCCCACCGTGGCGAAGCCGTCGTCGCCCTGGACGAACGGGCCGTCCGCGCCGTCGTAGCCCTGCGAGAGGTACGGGGACCGCACCCAGATGCACCCGTCGCGGACCTCGACCGTGACCCCGGGGAAGGGACGCAGGTCCGCCTCGTGCGCACCCCAGGCGACGAATGACAACTCGGCAGCCCCGTAGTAGTGGCTCACCTGAGCACCGGCCGTGGCGGCCCGGCGAGCGACCTCGGGGCTCAACCGGTCGCCGGCGACGACGACGGAGCGACCGCGCAGATCCGTTCCCGCCGCCAGGGCCGCGACCAGCACCGCCGGGGTGAGGTGGGCGTGCGTGGCCTCTTCCGGGGACCCGACCAGGGAGGCGCCGACGTACCGGGCGTGGACGGCGGCGAAGAGGTTCATCGTGGTCGACAGCGGCCCGGGCAGCCAGACCCGTGACCCGGGACCGACATCCGCCAGCGCCGACACGTGGCCGAACGACTCGACCCAGGACGCGGTGGTGCGGACGACGGAACGGGGCCGGCTGGTCGTGCCGGACGTCCGGAGTGCGATGAGGTGGCCCCGGTCGTGGGCGTCGAGGACGGCGGTGACCGGGTCCGCGGCGGTGGCGACGTCGACGAGGGACGCCGTCTCTCCTCGGGTGGGGGCAGGCGGCACGGTCAGCCGTCCTGCTCGTCCGTGTAACGGGCGAGGAACGCCTTTTCGTCCGGGGTGAGCCGGCGCGGCCGGTCGATACCGAAGTCGAACGGCACCAGCAGCGTGCTGCCGGTGACCGCCCGGCGGCCGTGGTCGGAGAGCTCGTAGTGGCAGGTGAAGGCGGCCGCCCGGATGCCGGACACCCAGATCTGCACGTCCAGCGGGTCGCGTGAGTAGACGACCGGCAGCCGGTACTGGATGTCGTGGGCCGCGACGACCGTGCCCTGCCGCAGGCCGGTCTGCTCCTCCAGCGAGGCCCGGTCGAAGAACAGGTCGACGCGGGCCATCTCGAAGTACGTCAGGAAGACGACGTTGTTGACGTGGCCGTAGGCGTCCATGTCCGACCAGCGCATGGGGACCTGCACCGTGTGCCTCACGACCGACACCCTGCCGCATCCCCACCGCGCGCGGCCCGCCGGACCCGGCTCGCCCCGCACGCGCCGGCGGCCGGCCGGAGCGGGTGCTCCGGCCGGCCGTGGTGACCGGAAGGACCCCGTCCTCCTCCGCGCCTCGCACGCTCGGCGCGAGCCTCGGGACGGGGCCGTTCAGTCGCGGGTGAGCTTGCGGTAGGTGGCGCGGTGCGGCCGGGCCGCCTCCGGGCCGAGCCGCTCGACCTTGTTCTTCTCGTAGTCGGCGAAGTTGCCCTCGAACCAGAACCACTTCGACTCGCCCTCGTAGGCGAGGATGTGCGTCGCCACGCGGTCGAGGAACCAGCGGTCGTGGCTGACCACGACCGCGCAGCCCGGGAACTCCAGCAGCGCGGACTCCAGGCTGGTCAGCGTCTCGACGTCCAGGTCGTTGGTCGGCTCGTCGAGCAGCAGCAGGTTGCCGCCCTGCTTGAGGGTCAGGGCGAGGTTGAGGCGGTTGCGCTCACCACCGGACAGCACGCCGGCCGGCTTCTGCTGGTCCGGGCCCTTGAACCCGAACGCGGCGACGTAGGCCCGCGAGGGCATCTCGACGTTGCCGACCTTGATGTGGTCGAGGCCGTCGGAGACGACGTCCCACAGCGTCTTCTTGGGGTCGATGCCGGCGCGGCTCTGCTCGACGTAGGAGACCTTGACCGTCTCGCCGACCTTGATCTCGCCGTCGTCCGGCTTCTCCTCGCCGACCAGCATCTTGAACAGCGTGGTCTTGCCGGCACCGTTGGGGCCGACGACGCCGACGATGCCGTTGCGGGGCAGCGTGAAGGACAGGTCGTCGATCAGCACGCGGTCGCCGAAGCCCTTGGTGAGGTCGCTGGTCTCGACGACAACGTTGCCCAGCCGCGGGCCCGGCGGGATCTGGATCTCCTCGAAGTCCAGCTTGCGGTACTTCTCGGCCTCGGCGGCCATCTCCTCGTAGCGCTGCAGGCGTGCCTTGCTCTTCGCCTGGCGGGCCTTGGCGCCCGACCGCACCCACTCCAGCTCCTCGGCCAGGCGCTTCTGCCGCTTGGCGTCCTTGGCGCCCTCGACCTTGAGGCGGGCGGCCTTGGTCTCCAGGTAGGTGGAGTAGTTGCCCTCGTAGGGGTAGGCCCGGCCGCGGTCGAGCTCGAGGATCCACTGGGCGACGTTGTCGAGGAAGTACCGGTCGTGGGTGACGGCCACGACGGTGCCGGCGTACTTCTCCAGGTGCTGCTCCAGCCAGGCGACGCTCTCCGCGTCGAGGTGGTTGGTGGGCTCGTCGAGCAGCAGCAGGTCCGGCGCCTCGAGCAGCAGCCTGCACAGCGCGACGCGGCGGCGCTCACCACCGGAGAGGACCGTGACGTCGGCGTCGCCGGGCGGGCAGCGCAGCGCGTCCATGGCCTGCTCGATGCGCGCGTCGAGCTCCCAGCCGTCGTGGTTCTCGATGAACTCCATCAGCTCGCCCTGCTCGGCCAGCAGCGAGTCGAAGTCGGCGTCCGGCTCCCCCATCGCCGCGCTGACCTCCTCGAAGCGGGTCAGCGCGTCGCGCAGGGGCTTGACGGCCTCCTCCACGTTGCCGCGGACGTCGAGCTCCTCGTTGAGCGGCGGCTCCTGCAGCAGGATACCGACGCTGGCCTCGGGGGCCAGGTTCGCGTCACCGTTGGAAGGCTGGTCCAGGCCGGCCATGATCCTGAGGACGGTCGACTTACCGGCGCCGTTCGGGCCGACGACGCCGATCTTGGCGCCGGGCAGGAACGACAGGGTGACGTCGTCCAGGATCACCTTGTCGCCGTGCGCCTTGCGCGCACGCACCATCGTGTAGATGTACTGAGCCACTGGGCTTCGAGGCCTTCCGTCGGTTCGCGAGTGGCGGGCGGGCCGGCCGGGTGCTGGGCCTCCCCCACCTGGGTGTTTATGTTCGGTCCGGGGGGGCGGGGGGGGGGGGGGTGGGTGGGGGGGTGGGGGGCGGGCGGGGGGGGGGCGGGCCCGCCCCCGTGCGTTCTCCCCTCCGATCCTCCCAGCCCGGGCGCTCAGCTGTGCGCGGGCTCCGTGGTGAGGTCGGCGGTGTCCACCGATTGCAACGTCTCGGGACCGTCCACGTAGTCCCGGCCGCGCACCGGCTCCTCCTCGACGCCGGGGAAGTCGACGGCGGGAGCCGCCGGCACCGGCTCCGCGGCGCGGACCGACCAGCTGCGCTTGAAGACCCCGATGCCGCGGGCGAGGTTGTGGCCGACCGCGGCGGCACGGATGCGCGGCGTGCTGCGCTTCCCGTTCTCGCCCTCCCAACTGTGCGTGGTCAGCGTGCCCTGCACGATGACCGGGTCGCCCTTGCTGACGCTGCCGGACACGTTGCCGGACAGGTCGTTCCAGCACTCGACGTCGACCCAGAAGGTGCCGGCGTCGACGAACTCCTGGGTCTGGCCGTCGAAGCGGCGCGCGGTCGAGGCCAGCCGGAAGTTGGTGACCGTCCCGTTCTCCAGGCTGACGCGGCGGGGTGAGTCGACGACGTTGCCGACGACGGTGACGTGGGTGTCGTTTACGGTGCTCCTCGGGGATCTCTCCGCCGGGACCGGCGGGGACCGGCGGGGTGCCGGTACACCGACGACCCTGGTTCCCCGGCATCCACTTCGGTGACCACCCCGCGGGTCTGTGGACACCGTGAGCACCTGTGGACACCGCGGCGGGAACGGTCACCTCCTGCGTTGGCGTCATCCCGTGCGGAGTCCTGCCAGGGAATGTGAGTCTTCCGGCTCGAAGTGGGTAGACGGCCTCAAGTCGACAGGACCGCCTGGAAGCGATGGCGGACGGGCGGTAGAGGATCAGAAGGCGTGCTGAAGCGGTGGTGGCTGCCGATCACGGCGGTCGTCGTGGTCCTGCTGGTGACTGTTGCGGTCGTCTCGCTGCAGCGCCCTCGAGCAGATGCGCCGGCCAGAGGTACCAGCGGACTGGTCGCACGGGTCGTCGACGAGCGTGGTTTCCCCCTCGCCGGAACGGATGTCAGCCTGCCCGGCGGCGACACGGCCAGGACCGACGAGGACGGCTGGGTGACCGCTCCATTGACCGGCGGGCCGCGACTGGTCACGGCCGGCGCAGAGGGCCATCTCTCGCGGACCCAGGCAGTGGTCCCGGGCACGCCCACGGAGGTCCGGCTCACCTCTGCTCCCGACGAGACGGTGTCCATCCGCTTCGGCGGCGACGTGATGTTCGGGCGCAGGTTCTACGACCACGACGACGACGGCGACCGGAGCGACGGCCTGCTGCGCGAGGGGGCCTCCCCTGCCGAGCACAGCGCTCTCCTGTCCGCCGTCCGACCGCTGCTCGAGGACGCAGATCTCACGGTCGTCAACTTCGAGACCCCCCTGCTGGACCAGCCCTGGGTCGACCCGACCCAGCCTCGGCCAGTCGTGTTCCACCCGACCAAGGACTACGTCTTCGCCAGTTCACCGGTCTCCGTGCAGGCTCTCCTGGACTCCGGGGTGGACGTCGTCTCTCTGGGCAACAACCACGTGTTCGACGCGCTCCAGGGGGGCCTGGAGCAGACCCTGGCGGCCCTCGACGCGGCCGGGATGCCCCGGTTCGGTGCCGGGCGAACCGTGGACGAGGCCTGGGCGCCGGCCGTGGTCGAGCGCAAGGGCCAGCGCGTCGCCTTCCTGGGCTGCACCACCATCACCGGCACCGAACACCCCATCCCCTACGTGGCCGGGGACGCCCAGGGCGGCGCCGCGCAGTGCACCACCGAGCGGCTGGAGCGGGAGGTCGGCAAGGCGCGCGAGATGGCCGACGTCGTCGTCGTCATGGTCCACGGCGGCGAGGAGTACGAGGCCCACCAGACCGAGCTCGTCCGACAGCTCTCCGCCACAGCCGAGGCGGCCGGGGCGGCGGTCGTCGTGAACGGGCACCCGCACGTGGTCGGGGGCGTCCGCCTGGATGAGGGGGCGCTGGTGGCCGAGACGATCGGCAACCTGCTGTTCGACCAGACCGTGTGGCCGACGTTCCTGTCCTACCTGCTGAGGGTCGACGTCCGCGGTGGCCGGCCGGTCCTCGCCACCGTCGACCCCCTCTTCAACGACGATTACCTCCCCCGACCCACGGTCGGGATCCTCGCCGACGCCGCCGCCCGCCGGGCCGCCGGCCTGACCCCGGGTCCCGAGGCCCGACTGCAGGCCCCGGGAGCGGTCTTCCCAGCGGTGGGTCTCCCGTCGGCCGAGACGGTCGAGCAGGAGTTCGCGGCGGGCACGGTCGCCCGGCTGGCACCCGGGTGGTGGGTCCAGGGGGCTCCCGCGGCGGACAGCGATCGGACGGTGCGCATGGGCGAGGACCTCCTCTGGACGGGCTCGTTCGAGGACATGGACACCGATCCACGGACGGAAGGCCTGCACGGCTGGTCCCTGAGCCCGACCGCCCGCGTCTCGGAGTCGGCGGCCTGCTCCGGCGCGGTGGGCGTCCAGCTCAGCCGCAGCCCGGTCAGCACGGAGGACGTGATCGCCACTCCCCAGCACCGCCAGCTCGTCACCCCGGGCACCCAGTTGTCCCTGCTCGCCGAGGTCCGCGACGCCTCGGAAGGCGCCACGCTCGAGCTGCGGTGGTATCCCGACACCAGAGGCGGCAGCACCTCAGCGACCGCCGTGCCGATCCCCGCCGGGTCCTACGACGACGACTGCCGGCAGGTCCGGATCGACGCGACCGTGCCCGCGGGGATCGTCGCGGTGCAGCCCATGGTCCGCCTCCCCCCGCCGCTCGACGTCCAGTTCGCCGCGAGCCTCGCGGTGGACGACGTGCAGCTCGTCGCCTGGGCCCCGCCGGACACGTTCGGCCGGCGGTACCCGGTCCTGGACGTCCGTGAGGACACCACGGTGGTGCTGGGCCGGGACGGCGAGTCCCCCGGGGACCCCGTGGCCGGCGCCTCGACGTCGCCCTGAGGCGGTTCGTCGCGGAGACCCCGCACCGGCCGCGGCGGTCGACAACCCTGACATCCCCCCAGGAACAGGAAGTGGAGCTCTAGAACATGACCATCGCCCCGGGCAGGCACGCCGACGCGGTGCTCCCCGCACTCACCGACCCCGATCGGCTGGCCACCATCGAGGACACCGGGCTGCTCGCCGGCGCCGACCCGACCATGGACCGCCTGGCGCGCCTGGCCGCTGCCCTGGTCGACGCGCCCCGCGCCTTCGTCACCCTCGTCACCCCCGATAGGCAGCACCTCCCCGGCATGGTGCGCCACGACAACCCCGACGACGCAGCCCGTGAGACGCCGCTCAGCGGGTCGCTGTGCCAGTTCGCCGTGGCCACCGAGGAGCCGCTGGTCATCCCCGACGGTCGGGCGGATCCCCTCGTGCGGGACACGGAGCCGGTACGGACCGGCGACATCGGCGCCTACGCCGGCGTGCCCCTGCGCACCACGGCGGGGCACGTGCTGGGGACGCTGTGCGTCGTCGACGGCAGTGCCCGGGCCTGGGACGAGAGCCGCCTGGCACTGCTGGAGGACCTCACGGCGCTGGCCGCGAACGAGGTGAACCAGCGGCTGACCCAGGCCCGGGAACGGCGCCTCCACGAGCTGGTCGAGGAGATGGCCCGCCAGGTCCCGCCGCTGGCCGACGCCGTGCACAGTCTCGTGGACCTCGCCGAGCAGCAGGAGGAGCCACGGCTGCAGCGCTACGCCGCGCTGACCCGATCACGCCTGGAGCTCGTCCTCGCTCTGGGGCGCCGGCTGGCATCGGCGTCCTCCGCAGCGGCTCCGGTGACACCCCGTGGGCGGCAGCCGGTCGACCTCCGCAGGGTGCTGGAGAGCTGCGTCCGCAGCGCGCGGGCCGCGACCGGGACCGACGCGGTCCTGCTCGAGCTCCCCGCGGAGCCCCTGCCGGTCTGGTGCGACGCGCTGGGGCTCGAGCGATCGGTCACCCACGTCCTGGTGACCGCCCTGCACCACTCCCGCGGGGACGCCCCCGTCGTGATCCGGGGTGCCGGGCCCACGCCGGGGGGCGCCCATGCCGCGGCCGACGGGGACAGGCCGGTCGCCAGCCTCCGGGTCACCGCGGAGGACTGCCGCGTGCCCACCGGTGAGCTCGCCCGGATCGTCGCCCGCTTCCACGAGGCCACCTGCGACGAGGCCGGGACGGCGACGGCACCCGCCAGCGTCCGGATGACGGGCGGCGCGGTGACCGCGGAGAGCGGGACCGTGCGCGGCGAGAGCCGGCGGGACGGCCGGCTGGTCCTGGAGGCGCGGTGGGACCTCGCCGCGCGCTCCGCCGAGGTCAGCCGTCGATGACACCGCCGGCCATGAGGGCGGCGCCGAGGAGGTTCATGACCGCGAACGTTCCCAGCGACGTCAGCGTGGCCCCCCAGACCGTCTTCGCCCAACCCTGCCGTTGCGCGTCGTTGGCGAGCAGCGCCGGCACCATCAGCGTGATGATCGTCAGCCCCCGCCACGGGACGTAGTCCCCACCGGTCCAGGCCACCACGGCCACCTCGGCGGCCCACCCGAGGATCGCCCCCACCAGGACCATCGTGGCGAGCTTGCGCCGCCCGAAGAGCAGGAGCCGTGGCATCAGCAGGTGCACGACGACGAACCAGGTGGCGACCGCGACGACGGCCGCGAAGACGAGGTCCAGCCACCGAGGGGCGACGAGGGCGATGTACGCGCCGGAGATGAAGCCCCCGGAACGGAGACCCAGCCGGGAGAAGACGAACATCCCGATCAGCACGCTGGCCGCAGCGGCGACGATGAGGAGTTCCCTCGGGAACCCGGTTACCGAGACCAGGCCACCCACGGTCTCGCCGGGTTCCAGCGGCGCGATCTCGAGCAGGGACGTGTAGACGTAGACGAACACGCCGAGGATCGCCGTCGTCCCCAGGACGGCGACGACGGTCTTGCCGGGGCGCTGGCGCGCCATGTCGTGCGCCAGGATCCCCGGGATGAGGAAGCCGATCCCCGCCAGTCCCAGCAGGACCGGGTCCAGGGCGGCGAGTCGGTCGGCGGTGAGCGTGAGGATCATGACGAGCCCGAGTCCCACCAGGACCTCGACCTCGAACTTGCGGCGGCCGTAGAGGATCACCCGACGGGCCAGCGCCCGGTTGACGACCAGGTAGGTGCCGTAGGCAGCGACGACGGTGGTGGCGATGAAGAGCGGCCGCGGCAGGTGCAGGGCCAGGTAGGCCGGCACGATCGCGCCGCCGGTGGTCAGCTGGACCCGCTCGTAGAACAACATGCTGACGATGACGCCGACCACGAGGGCGACCCGGACCACCTCGGGCCGGAACAGGTACTCGTGCACCGCCGGTCACCCTCCCGATCGGCCGTCGCCGCCGCTGTCCGTTGCGGTGCCCGGCCGCTGTCCGGTCCCGCCGGGGTGCGCACCGGCGCGACGGATCCGGCCGGTGCTGGCCGGCATCCGGGCGGGGTCACGGGACTCGTCGAGCTCACTGCGGTGCTCGGCACCCTGCAGGTGCTCGAAGTACTCGATGAGCAGCTCGGCCTGGTCGGTGTGGATGTTGACCATGCCGATGAGGACGCCCTCGGGTCCGTCGACGAGCCCTGCGATCGTGGTCAGGATCTGGTCGAGGGTGGGCTGGACCGTCTCACCGAGCAGGTGCACCCGTTCGGCCGGATAGCCGAGCTCCACGATGGTGCGGCTGACCTGTTCCTCGTACGCACCGAAGGTGATGACGTGGTCGAGGTACGAGGACAGGTCGGTGGGGACCATCTGGGCGAACAGCTCGGCGCGACGGCCGCGGTCCCGGCGGTTGTTCAGGATGCCGATCACCGGGGCACCGGGCGGGAACTGGGCCTGGAGCGTCTCGAACGTCAGCACCACGCTCTCGCGGTCGTTCGCCGCGAACAGCGGGATCCACAGGATCCGCTTGCCCAGGACGTCGTACCAGCGCAGCCGGACGACGCCGATGTCCGGGACGGACTTCCACATCCCCTGGAGGGCGACCTGGCGCCGGATCCCGAGGAGGCGGGCGATGGCCAGGCCGATGGCCACGTTCTCCTTGAACTGGAGGTAGTCGAAGCCCCGCATGTCCTCGTCGCCTACCGCCCGCGGGTCCGCGTAGATGAGCCGGCTGCCACGCTCCTCCGCTCGCTCGCGCAGCCGGTCCCGGAGGTGCGTGCGGTCCTCAGCGGTGATCAGGATGCCGTTGCGGGGGATGGTCAGCGACAGCGAGTCGGCGATCTGCTCGAGGCTCTCCCCCATCTCCTCCTGGTGGTCCTCGCGCACGTTGGTGATCACGGTGATGTCCGAGCGGACCATGTAGTCCTGGGAGTACTGCTGGTAGAGCGGGCGCACGGCCATGCACTCGATCACCAGCGCCTCGACCTCCGGGTCCACGTGCCGGGCGACCACGTCGATCTGCTCGTTGATGGTCGCGGCGCCGCGTCGGAAGATCGGCGTCTCCTCACCCCGGCGCTCGATGACGCGGGCGGCGCTGCCGGTCGTCTTCGCCACGGTCACGAAGCCGCCCTCGCGGAGGACCCCGGCCACCAGCCGGGTGACGGTCGACTTGCCCCGGATTCCGTTGACGTGGACACGGACGTCCAGCTGGTCCAGCCGGTTCCGGTGCCCGGACACCGACGTGCGCCAGTACACGATCAGTGCGAGGGCCACGACGACCAGGAAGAGGAGGCTGAAGAGTCCGGCGGTCACGCCGCAGACTCCTCCGTCGACGAGCGGTGCGCACCGCCGGCCGCCTCCTCCACCCGGGCCGCCCGGCGGGCCGCCTCGAGGAGGGCGATCGCCCCGCTGGTCTGGTCCCCGAGCGTGGCGAGCCCCACGTGCAGCTCCGCGCACTCCACGAGATTGCGTCGCTCGTCCTGCTCCCGCACGGTGAACGCGGCCCGCGCTGCGGCGTCCAGGACCGGCCCTACGACCTCCCAGGCGGCCGCTCCGTCGGTCTCCGGCAGGATCGCGCCGAACTCGTCCGGCGGCGCTGCGAACGGCACGTCGGTGTCCCGCAGCATGCTCTCGACCAGACGGGCCACCGCACGTTGCGCGGCGTTACGGGCGTTGGCGTCGAGCGCCGGATCCAGGATCGTCACGCGGATCACGACGACGCTCAGCGGGCGGCCGTGGCTCCGCGCCCGTGCCACCTCCTCGTCGAGGCGGGCCTCGGCCACCTCCTCCGTGATCAACCCCAGCGACCCGTATGCAGGTCTGGCCGTTCCGCTGCCCTCACCGTCGCCCGCACGACGGGCGTGGATGCCGGCGGAGACCATCCCGGCCAGCCAGCCCAGCGCCACGAGGCCGAGGACGAGCGCCAGGTCCGTCGCGAAGGTCGCGGGTGTCCAGCGCTCCGCCACACGGAGCACGAGGACCACCCCGGCCGCCGTCGCGAACCCCAGGACCAGACCACCGAACGCATCCAGGAACAGCGCGCCGAGAGCCGTCACGAGCACCGCGGCCAGTCCGACCAGCGAGTAGGACCCGGCCACCGCCATCGCGACGGCACCTGCCAGGGCGGCCACTGCCAGCGCGAGGGCCACCGGGACGTGCTGGTCAGTCCAGCCCGACATCAGCTTGCGCATCGCTGCTGTCCTGCTCCTTCCACCACCGGCGAGCGGCCAGGAACAGCAGCACGAAACCCGCGGCGCCGAGACCGCCGCGCAGCAGGGCGTCGAGAGCGGCCGCCGGAACGAGATCCACGGCGGCGGCCCATACCCTGGGGAGCGGCTCTCGAACCGGACCCGAGTGGTGGGTGACACATGCCGACGTCCCGGACGCGGCCCGGGCGGCGGCGGGGACCGGTGACGGCCGTGGCAGCGGCCGTGCTGCTCACCGCGTGCTCGTCACCGGACCGGCTCGACACCGTCGTCACCGGCATCGTGGACGCCGGTCCGGGGCGCGACTCACCCGCCTACCGCTCACCGGAGCCGCTCGTCGCCCACCAGATGGCGCTGGCCGTGCTGGCCCTGCTGTCCGGTGCGGACGAGCCGGCCCTGCCGGACGGGGTGACCCTCCTGCGCAGCGTGGACGCGGACGCCCGGCCGGTCCGCGTGGTGGCCGGCGACGCCGAGGCGGGACTGGGCGTCTACGCCGTCCGGGAGGCAGCAGGGGCGCCGGCGTCGCTCGTCGTCGAGGTCCCGCACCCCCGCGCCGACAGGTGGACCGAGGACCTGGGGGTCGAGCTCTTCTCGGCCCTCGGCGCCGATGCCCTCCTCGTCGCCGGAGCCCACCGGACCGCCGGGGGCGGGTCGGCCGACGTGGCGCACCAGCCCGCCAGCGCGTTCGCCGCCGTGGACCGCGCGATCGTCGGCACCGGGACGGTCGTGGTGCAGGTCCACGGCTTCGACACCTCCCAGCACGGGGGTCCGGCAGACGTCGTCCTCTCCAATACCGACCCGACACCCGGCAGGGTCGTGGAGGAACTCGCGGACGCCCTGGAGGACGCCGGGCTCGACACCTGCGTCTACGACGGTGAGCACTGCGACGCCCTGGCCGGGACCCGCAACACGCAGGCCGCGCACGCACGAGCCGTCGGGGCGACCTTCGTCCACCTGGAGCTCGCCGCGGACCTGCGCGAGAGCGGCCCCGCCCGCGACGAGGTGGTCGAGGTCCTCACCGAGATCCTCGGCTCCTGACCCGTCGGCGCTCACCCTCCGGGACCACCGACCGGACCCGGCCACCCGATGCGGCATCCCCGCTCCCCCGACGGGGTGACCGGCCCCGCTGTCCCCCTCAACCGGCCGCCGTCCGCCGTCGATCGCACGCCGACGGGATCGGTCGATCGGGTGCTGCGCGCGCCGGGACGGAGACGGCAAGATGCGGACGGACGACAGCCGGTGTTCTGCGGGGACGAGACGGGCGCGCCGGGCGGCACTCGCCCTGGCCGTCCTGGCGCTGGCGGGGGACGCGGTGGCCGGCCCCGGCCCCACCCCGATGGCCGGCGCTGGAGACAGCGCCACGATGGCCACGGTCGCCACCACCTCGCAGACGGGGACATCCGTCCCCGGCACCACCGGCCAACTCCGGGAGGAGCGGTTCTCGGCTCCCGATCGCGTCGTCGTCAAGGACGGTGCCGGGCCGGTGGCCACCTTCACCGTGGGTTCTCGCTCGGTGACCCTGCGCGGTCCACAGCGCACCTTCGCCGAGTCCACGACCTCGGCCACCGTCACGACGACGACCTGGGTGCGGCTGCTGGACCAGCCGTTCGCCGGGGCGGTGGACTACGCCTGGCTGGCCGCGCGGATCGGCGACACGACCCCCGACGTCCTGGAGGTGGCGCGGCAGTACACCACCGGCGCACCCGACCTGCGGGACGGCACGGGGCTGCGCATCGCCGGCGACGCCTCCTACGGCCCACTGCAGGCGGACGGGACCCGGGCCGAGGGCTCGGACTTCAACGACTACCTGGGCACCCCCTGGTCGTACGGGAGCAGGGTCGACCAGCCGGAGACCGACCAGCACGGCGCCGTGGACTGCTCCGGGTACGTGCGGATGGTCTTCGGGTACCGGTCGGGCATCCCCATGGTGCTGGAGCCCGACGGCATGGCCCTGCCGCGGCGGGCCGTGCAGATGGACGCCTCGGCGCCGGGTGTCATGGTGCTCCCCAACACCGGCACACGTCCGTCGGGCCTCGGGGCACTCCAACCCGGCGACCTGGTCTTCTTCGACGCGAGCACCGACGACGACACGCTCACCGACCACGTCGGTATCTACCTCGGGCTCGACTCCGCGAAGGCGCCCCGCTTCCTCTCCAGCCGGAAGGGAGCCGACGGCCCCACGATGGGCGACGTCCGTGGCCGGTCCACCCTGTCGGGCAGCGGCCTGTACGCCACGTCCTTCAGGTCCGCGCGCCGCCTCTGAACCACCCGGCGCCGATGATCCGCCGTCCTGGGGGCGGTGCGATGATCGGAGCGCGAGCGCCCGTAGCTCAGCGGATAGAGCAGGTGCCTTCTAAGCACTTGGTCGCAGGTTCGATCCCTGCCGGGCGCGCCCACCCGGCCGCCGTCGCGCGGACCCACCACGGGTTCCGCGACGCGGCGGGCAGGCACTCAAGTGCGCCTCAAGGCCGCGGCAAGTCCGCCACCAGACCCACCCGCCACCGTTCCTCCCGAGCCCCCGCCACGGAAGGAACCAAGGTCATGACCCAGCAGATCGGCCACCCGGCATACCCCCCGCAGCCGCAGCCCCCGTCGTACGGCCCCCCCGGTCAGCCGGCCGCGCCGTTCGGTCCTCCGCCCGCCGGATCCGGCGCCCCGCAGCCGCGCCGGCGCCGCCGCACCGGCGCCCTCGTCGGCGGCATCGTCGTCGCCGTCCTCGCGATCGTCGGCCTCGGCGTCGCGGCGCTGTTTTTCTTCGGCACCAAGCTGCTCGACACCGCCGAGGCCGAGCGCGAGATCGCCCGGATCACCGAGGAGCAGGCCGGGCTGGCGGCGTCCGACGTCAGCTGCCCGGACGACGTGCCGCTCCAGGCCGGCACGACGACGACCTGCACCGGCACCCTCGACGGTCAGCCCATCTCGTTCACCGTCGAGCAGACCGACGACGAGGGGAACGTGCAGATCGCCAGCGTCGAGGACTTCGTGATCATCGCCAACGTCGAGGCCGCGCTGAGCCAGCAGGTCGGCGCCGAGGCCCAGGTCGAGGTCACCACGACCTGCGACGCCGACGGCCGCAGCGTGCTGGTCGAGGGCTTCGGGACCCCGATCCCCTGCACGGTGACCAACGCGACCGACGCCACCGACAGCCTCGACGTCATCGCCACGGTCGACGACGCCGGGAACGTCACCTACGAAGCCGCCTGACCGCCACACCCCGCCGCGGACGCGGTGGCGCCGACCGGCGCCACCGCGTCCGCGCGCGTCAGGTCCGCGGGCGCCAGCCGATGGCCGGGGCGACGTGGCGGGCCACGGTATCCAGCAGCCGCGCGTTGTACTCGACGCCCAGCATGTTGGGCACGGTGAGCAGCAGGGTGTCGGCCTCGCGGACGGCGGCGTCCTTGGCCAGCTCCTCGGCGAGCTGGTCGGGCTCGCCGACGTAGCTCTTGCCGAAGCGGGCGCGCACGCCCTCCAGCAGGCCGACCTGGTCCTCGCCCGAGCGCTCGCCGAAGTACTGCCGGTCCAGGTCGGTGGTGACCGGCAGGACGCTGCGGCTCACCGAGACCCGCGGCGTCCGGTCCCAGCCCGCGTCGGCCCAGGCGGCGCGGTACCGGGCGATCTGGTCGGCCTGGAGCTCGTCGAAGGGCACGCCGGTGTCCTCGCTGAGCAGCGTGGAGCTCATCAGGTTCAGCCCCTGGCGGGCGGCCCACTCCCCCGTCGCCCGCGTGCCGGCCCCCCACCAGATGCGCTCGGCCAGCCCCGGCGACTGCGGCTGGACCGCCAGCCTGCCGGGCATGCCGCCGGTCATCCGCGGATCGGCGTCCACCAGCCGCTCACCCCGGATCGCGGCCAGGAACAGCGCGGTCTTCTGCCGGGCGAGGTCGGCGTCGCTCATGCCGTCCGGCGGCACGTAGCCGAAGGCCTCCGAACCCCGCAGCGCCGTCTCGGGTGACCCCCGGCTGACGCCGAGCTGCAGCCGGCCGTCGCCGAGCAGGTCGGTGGTCGCCGCCTCCTCCGCCATGTACAGCGGGTTCTCGTACCGCATGTCGATGACGCCGGTGCCGACCTCGATCCGGCGGGTGCGCGCGGCCATGGCGGCCAGCAGCGGGAAGGGCGAGGCCAGCTGCCGGGCGAAGTGGTGCACCCGCACGTAGGCGCCGTCCAGCCCGATCTCCTCGGCCGCCACGGCCAGCTCCACGCTCTGCACGAGCGCATCCCGCCCGGTCCGCACCCGCGAGCCCGCGATCGGCTGCCAGTGCCCGAAGGACAGGAACCCGATCCGCTTCTCCATCACCCTCACCTCTCGTCGCTCTGCTGCGGTCGAGCACCACGGGCCCCGCGCGTGTTCCCCGACGGCGGGCGCCGCCCCTTCGAATGGGGAGCCGTCGACGTCCCATCCGGCACTCGCGCCCCACCGTGCTCAAGCAGTCACGATCTGTGACGAGCCGACCACGACTCTCCGTCAGCGGGTTCCCGGACCGGACGGCTCCTGTCCCGCAGGCTGTCCGGGTGAACCTGAGCGCCCCCGACGTGTCGCGTCCCCCGGAGGGGACCGCCGGTGCCGCCGCCGGCTCGAGGCTCCGCGCGATCGACACCCTGCTGGCCGACCGCGGGCAGCTGTTCCGCGCCCTGTTCCTCACCGCGCCGATCCCCAAGGCCCTCGTCGACCTGGACGGCCACCTCCTCGTCGTCAACGACGCCCTCTGCGCGATGACCGGGCGCACGCCCGAGGACATGGTCGGCCGGCACGTCGACCTGCTCGCCCACCCCGACGAGGCCCCGGTGCCCGACCGCGCCGACGGCCCGCTGGACCCGTGGCTGCGCGTGGACGGCGAGCGCCGGCTGCGCCGCGCCGACGGCACCGAGCTGTGGGCCACGCAGTCGCACGAGGTCATCCACACCAGCACCGGGGCGCCGCAGTTCGTCGTCCTCTCGCTGGTCGACGGAACCGACCGCCGCCGCGCGGAGGAGGACCTGGTGCGGCGGGCCTTCACCGACCCGCTGACCGGCCTGCCCAACCGGCGGGCGCTCAACGACCGGCTCAACCACGCCCTGGCGCTGTCCCGCCGCCGCGGCCTGCAGGTCGGCCTGGTGCACCTGAACCTCGACCGGTTCCAGGCGGTCAACGACGTCCTCGGCAACGAGGCCGGCGACCAGCTGCTCATCCAGGTCGCCGACCGGCTGCGCTGGAGCACGCGGGTCGAGGACACCGCGGTCCGGCTGGGCGGCGACGAGTTCCTCATCCTCGCCGAGGACGTCGAGGACCTCGACGGGCTGCGCACGATGGCCGACCGCCTGCTCGGGGTGCTCGACGACCCGTTCCTCATCGGCCAGCGCGAGATCGTGCTCTCGGCCAGCGTGGGCCTCACCCTGGGCTCCGACGTCGCCCCCGACGACCTGCTGCGCCAGGCGCACGCCGCGCTCAGCCGCGCCAAGGCCGACGGCAGCCGCGCCCGCATCGAGGTGCACGACGGGGGCCTCTCCGACAGCGAGGTCGACCAGCTGCAGCTGGAGGCCGACCTGCGCAACGCGCTGGAGTCCGACGAGCTGCGGCTGTTCTACCAGCCCATCGTGTCGCTGGCCGACGAGACGCTGCTGGGCTACGAGGCGCTCATCCGCTGGCAGCACCCGACCCGCGGGCTGCTGCCGCCGGGGGCGTTCCTCACCGCCGCCGAGGACAACCGGCTCACCTCCCGGCTGGGCGCCTGGGTGCTCCGCCAGGCCTGTTTCGACGCGGCGGGCTGGCCGGCCGGCCTGCGGGTGCACGTCAACATCTCCGCGCGGCACCTCGCCGAGCCCGGCTTCGCCGACCTGGTCGCCGACGCGCTGGCCGGGTCCGGGCTGCCGCCGGAGCGGCTGGAGCTGGAGATCACGGAGTCCACCGCGCTGTTCGCCGCCGACGCGACGCTGCACGCGGTCTCCGAGGTGACCGACGCCGGCGTCACCCTGGCGCTGGACGACTTCGGCACCGGCTACTCGGCCATCACCGCCCTCCACCGGCTGCCCATCCACACGGTCAAGATCGACCGATCGTTCGTCGCCGACGTGGTCACCCAGCCCTCGACCGCGGCGCTCGTGCAGGGCCTGGTGCAGCTCGGCCTCGGCATGGGCCTGCAGGTGATCGCCGAGGGCATCGAGGACCTCGACCAGGCCGACTGGCTGCGCGAGCACGGCTGCGAGATGGCCCAGGGCTACGCCTTCGGCCGCCCGGCGCCGCTGCCCACCACCATCCCGAGCACCGGGGACGTCGACCTGACCGGCACCCTGCCGCCCGGTGAGGTGACCGTGCAGGACGTGCTGGACGGCGAGGCCCTGGCGACCTCCGGGCTGCCGCCGGTGCCCGCCCCCCAACCGCCGGCCACCCGCGCGATGTCGGTCGACGAGCTGACCGCGGAGGAGCTGCCGCCGATCGGGCCGCTCGCCGAGGAGCGCCCTGCCGACGTGGAGGAGTAGCGGCCCCCTGCAGGTGGAAGGACCCCGTCCTCCCCGCCCTTCGCGAGCTCAGGGCGGTGCCCTGGACCGGGCCGGGGGCAGGGGGTCCTTCCTCAGCCGCGCGGTAGCGCCAGCGGCACCGGCCGCTTGGCAGCGCGGCCGTCCCCCGAGGACCGGCCGCGCAGCCGCCGGCCGATCCACGGCGCGACGAACCCGCGCACCCACGCCGCCTCCTCGGCCAGCGCCGCCCGCAGCGCCCGGGGCGGCTGCGGGGGCAGCGGCGTGCGCCAGTCGCCGTCCACCCGGAGGCCCAGCGCGGTCGCCGCGGCCAGTGCGGTCCGCCGGTGGCCCTCGGCGGTGAGGTGGATGCGGTCGCCGTCCCACATCCGCCAGTCCTGGATCCAGCCCGCGCCCCACTGGTCGAGGACGACGGCACCGTGCCGCGCCGCGATCGACCACAGCGAGGTGTTGAACACCGCGACCCGGCCGCGGGTGCGCCGCAGGATCGGCGTCTGCCGCGGGTCGACGCCGGTCGCCAGCAGCACGTCGGCGCCGGTGGCACGGAAGCGGGCGACGGCCTCCTCCAGGTCGACGGCGAGCCGGTCGGGGTCGGCGCCGGGGCGCAGCAGGTCGTTGCCGCCGGCGACCAGGCTCACCAGGTCCGGCTCGGCGGCCAGCGCGACCGGCACCTGCTCGGCGAGCACCTGCCCCTGCAGCCGGCCGCGGATGGCCAGGTTGGCGTACTCGACCGCGCCGTCCGCCGCGGCCGCGAGGTGCTCCGCCAGCCGGTCGGCCCAGCCCCGGAACTCCCCCGGGAGCTGCGGGTCGGCGTCGGCCAGCCCCTCGGTGAACGAGTCCCCGAGGGCGACGTAGCGGTGCCAGGTGGTGCGGGAGGGTCCGAGCTGCACCCCTCCACTCCAGCACGGTGGTGGGGCGCACCCTCCGCCGCCCTGAGAGGCTGCGGTCGTGCGGACGACGGGCAGCAGGGAGGTCTACCGCAACCCGTGGATCCGGGTGCGGGAGGACGCGGTGGAGCGCGCCGACGGCAGCGCCGGGGTCTACAGCGTGGTCGAGAAGCCGCACTTCGCGCTGGTGCTGCCCGCCGAGCGCGACGGCTTCTGGCTGGTCGAGCAGTTCCGCTACCCGGTCGGCCGGCGGGCCTGGGAGTTCCCGCAGGGCACCTGGACAGCCGGAGCGCAGGGCTCGGCCGAGGAACTGGCCCGCGCGGAGCTCGCCGAGGAGACCGGCCTGCGCGCCGGGTCGGTGCGCCACCTCGGGCACCTGGACCTCGCGCCGGGGCTGTCCACGCAGGAGTTCGACGTCTGGCTGGCCACCGACCTGACCCAGGGGCCGACCGCGCGCGAGGTCACCGAGGCCGACATGCGGCACGCCTTCGTGACCGAGACCGAGCTGCGCGCGATGGTCCGCGACGGCCGGTTCACCGACGGGCCGAGCCTGGCCGCCTACAGCCTCCTGCTGCTGGACCGCGGGTAGGCCCCCGGCGCACACCGTCCGGCACAGGAGAGCGTGTGGTCGACTGGCCGCCATGCCGGTCGACCCCGCCACGTTCGCCGAGGCCCTCCGCCAGTACGCGGCCGGGGTGTGCCTGCTGACCGTCCGCGACGACATCGACGACGTGGGCACCACGGTCTCCTCGGTGATGAGCGTGTCCGCGCAGCCTCCGCTGGTCGCCGTGGGCCTCTCCGCGAGCGGCTACCCGGCCGAGGTGCTGGCGGAGGTGGGCCGGTGCGCGCTGACCGTCCTCGCTGCGGAGCACGCCATCGTGGCCAGCCGGTTCTCCTCGGCCGGGCGGCCCAGCGCCCGCCACCTGCTCGAGTCGGTGCCCTGGACCCGCGCTCCCGGCAGCGGCGGGATCGTGCTCGGCGGCGGCCTGGTCGCGCTGGACTGCCGGCTGGAGCGGCTGGTCGAGGCCGGCGACCACGTGCTGGCGCTGCTCGCCGTCGACGACGTGCTGCCCGGCGGCGACCCGTCGGCCGTGCCGCTGCTCCGCCACCGGGGCCGCTACGTCGACACGACGGGGTCCGCGGCCGGTCGCGCCTGAGAGAGGACCCCCTGCCCCTGCCGTTGGAGGACCCCGTCCTCCGCACCCCTCGCGGGCTCGGGGTGAGCCTCGGGACGGGGCCGGCGGCGGGACCCTGCAGGGGGGCATCGGCAGGCATCCGCGGCGGATGTCACACCGCGGCCCCGGGCGGTGCTGTAGGGACATGGACCTGGTGCGGCATGCGCGACCCGAGGCCGTCCTGGCCGTCCCCGGCGCGGTGCGGCGGAGCGCGACGGGGCGGGTCGGAGGGGCGGAGGGCGTGGCGGTTCCGCGGTCGGCGGCCCCCGGGAGCGTGCGTGCCGACCTCGCCGAGGTGTTCCGCCAGGAGTACCCGCGGGTCGTCGGCGTGGCCGCCCGGGTGCTGGGGTCGCGGGACTCCGCCGAGGACGTCGCCCAGGAGGTGTTCCTCTCCTTCGGCCGCTCGTCGGTGCCGGCCGGGGAGGCCCGGGGCTGGCTGTCCGTCGCCGCGGCCCACACCGCGCTGAACCTGATCCGCTCCGGTCGCCGCCGCGCCGCCCGCGAGGAGAGCGCCGCGGCGGCCGACGACCCCGTCACCCCCGACGTCGCCGACGCCGTGGTGACCCTCGAGGAGCGGCGCCGGGTGCGCGCCGCGCTGGCCCGGCTGCCCCACAGGCAGGCCGTGGCGCTCGTGCTGCGGCACAGCGGCCTGAGCTACGCCGAGGTCGCGGCGGCACTCGACCTTTCCCCCACCAGCGTCGGCACCACGGTGCGGCGCGCCGAATCCGCCCTGCGGAAGGAGCTGGACCGCCATGCGTCATCCGACTGAAGGCGTGCTGCGCCGTCTCGTCGACGAGCCGGCCGGGGTCTCCGACGCCGACCGCCAGCACGTGGCCGACTGCCCCGTGTGCCTCGTCGGCCTGGCCGCCGCACGCGAGGACGCCACGGTGGTCGGCGCCGCGCTGCGCTCCGACGGCACCGCGGACGTCGACCCCGCCGCCGCCTGGCAACGCCTGTCCACGGCGCTGCCCGCCCGCACCGCGACGCCGGCACCGGCGGCGCCCCGGCGGCGCAGCGGGCTGCTGCACCGCCCGGCCGCGGCCGTGCTCGCCTTCGTCGTCGTCCTCTCCGGCGCCGGCGTCGCGGCGGCCAACGACTGGCTGCCGATCTTCCGCACCGAGCAGGTCGCCCCGCTCGAGGTCAACCCCGACGACCTGGTGGCGCTGCCGGACCTGACCTCCTACGGCGACGTGGAGGTGACCGGGGACGATGGGCCGCACCCGGTGCCCGACGCCGCGGCGGCCCGCGCCGAGACCGGCCTGGGGGTCCCCGCGGTGGGCGACCTGCCCGAGGGCGTGGAGGGCGAGCCGGCGTACCGGGTGGTGGGCGAGCTGAGCGGCGTCTTCACCTTCTCGGCGGAGAAGGCGGCGAACGCGGCGGCGGCGTCCGGGGAGTCCCTGCCGCCGGTGCCCCCGGGCCTCGACGGCAGCCAGGTCCGGCTCACCGCCGGTCCCGGTGTGGCGGCGGTGTGGTCGCAGCCCTCGGGGGTGCCCACCCTGCTGGTCGCCCGCGCGGTGGCCCCCCAGGCCTTCTCCTCCGGGGTGCCGTTCGAGACGGTGCGCGACTACCTGCTCTCGCTGCCGGGCCTGCCCGACGACGTGGCGGCGCAGCTGCGCACCTACACCGCCGACGGCTCGACCCTGCCGCTCCCCGTGCCGGTCGACCTGGTGGAGACCTCCGCCGCGGAGGTCGGCGGCCGACCCGCCACCGTGCTCGAGGCGCGCAACCAGGCCCTGGCCGCCGTGGTGTGGGTCGAGGACGGCGTCGTCACGCTCGTGGGCGGCTCGCTCAGCCCCGACGAGGTGCTGGACGTGGCCGGGGACCTGCGGTGACGACGGTCGCCGGGCCCGGGGACGCCGCCGTCCGGGCCGCGGCGCAGCTGGTCCGGGACCTGCCCCCGGCCCCGGCGCTGTGGTGTGACGGCCTGCGCAAGCGGTACGGACGGCGCACCGCGGTCGACGGCGTCTCGCTGGCCGTGGGCCGCGGTGAGGTGGTCGGCCTGCTCGGGCCCAACGGAGCCGGCAAGACCACGGTCATCAAGATGCTGCTGGGCCTGGTCCGGCCCGACGCCGGCGAGGTGATGGTGCTCGGTCGGCCCGGCACCGATCCCTCCGCCCGGGCCCGGGTGGGCTACCTGCCCGAGCTGTTCCGCTACCAGCCGTGGCTGACCGCGGCCGAGGTGCTCCGGCTGCACGTCCGGCTGTCCGGCGCCGACGTCCCCCGGGCCGAGCAGGACGGCTGCCTGGAGCTGGTCGGGCTCGCCGCCCGCGCCGGCGACCGGGTGGGCGGGTTCTCCAAGGGGATGCAGCAGCGGCTGGGACTGGCCGTGGCGCTGGTCGCCCGCCCGGAGCTCGTGGTGCTCGACGAGCCGACGAGCGCCCTGGACCCGCTCGGCCGGGCCGACGTGCGCGACGTGGTGCTCTCGCTGCGCGAACGCGGCGTGGCGGTGCTGCTGAACTCGCACCTCATCGGCGAGGTGGAGCGGGTGTGCGACCGCGTCGTCGTCCTCGACCGCGGCCGGGTCGCCGCCGCCGGGACGCTGGCCGAGCTGCTCGGTCAGCGCGAGGTCCGGCTGCACCTGACCGGCGTGGTCCCGGCGGCCGAGGCCCGGCTGGCCGCGGCGGGGCCGGTCGAGCGCGAGGGCGAGTGGTCCACCGTCGCGCTGCCGGCCGACGACGACGGGACCGCCGTGCCCGGCCTGGTGCGCGACCTGGTGGCGCTCGGCGTGCGGGTCCACGCGGTGGAACCGGCGCGGATCAGCCTGGAGGAACGCCTGCTCGGCATCCTGCGGGCCGGCGCCGGGGACGGCCGGCCGTGACCGCCCGCACCGTGCTGACCATCGCGGGGCTCACCCTGCGCGAGGCCGTCCGGCGGCGGGTCGTCTGGGCGCTCCTGGCGCTGACGGTGGTCCTGCTCGCGCTCAGCGCCTGGGGCTTCTCGAAGCTGGTGGGGCTGGACAGCGAGCTCGGCACCATGACCAGTGGTGAGGCCCGCCTCGTGGCCTCGCTGCTGCTCAACCTGATCATGTTCGGGCTGAGTCTCATCGCGGCGATCGGCACGGCGTTCCTCGCCGGACCCACGCTGGCCGGTGAGCTGGAGTCGGGACAGGCGCTGGTCATGCTGGCGCGCCCGGTCCGCCGGTCGGCGGTCCTGCTCGGCAAGTGGCTCGGGCTGGTGGCCTTCGGCTGCGGCTACGTGGTCCTGGCCGGCCTCGGGGAGATCCTCGTCGTCGCGGCGACGGTGGGCTACTGGCCGCCGTCGCCCGCGACCGGCCTGGCGCTGCTCGGGGCGGAGACGGTCGTGCTGCTCACCCTGGCCCTCCTGCTGTCCAGCGTCGTGTCGACCATGGCGTCGGGCATCGTCGCCGTCGGGCTGTTCGGGGCGACCTGGGTCGCGGGCGTGGTCGGGGGGATCGGCGGAGCGCTGGGCAACGAGGGCGTGGAGAGCGTGGGCACCGTGTCGCGGGTCCTGCTGCCCACCGACGGCCTGTGGCGCGGCGCCATGAACGCCTTCCAGGACCCGATCGCACTCGTCCAGATGGGCCCGGGTGAGGGCGGGTTCCCCTTCCTGGCCGACGCCGCGCTCTCCCCGGCCTACCTGGCGTGGGCCGGGGTGTGGATCGCCATGGTGTGGGGGCTGACCGCGCTCTCCTTCGCCCGCCGCGACGTGTAGCGGCTCCCGCCCGTCGACGATCGCGGAGCTCGGGGAGCGACATGCCGTCCGGACCCGGCGTGCCGCTCCCGCAGCTCCATGATCGTCGGGAGGCGCGGCCGGAGGACGTCGGGCAGCGGGCCCCCGGCCCCCTGCAGGGTCCCGCCGCGAGCCTGCGAGTGGTGGGGGGCAGGGGGTCCTTCTACTAGCGTCGGGATCGATGACCGAGCCGCTGATCCCCTCGCCGTCCGCCGTGCGCCGTGCGCTGGCCCGGGCGGAGCGCGGGGCGACCCTGGACGCCGTCGAGGCCGAGACGCTGCTGCACGCCCGCGGCCTGGGTGAGGGCGAGCCGCTGGACCGGCTGCTGGTCGCGGCCGGCCGGGTCCGCGACGCGGGGCTCGCCTCGGCCGGGCGGCCGGGGGTCGTCACCTACTCGCGCAAGGTCTTCATCCCGCTCACCCACCTGTGCCGCGACCGCTGCCACTACTGCACGTTCGTCACCACACCGGGGCAGCTGCGTGCCCAGGGCAGGGCGCCGTTCCTCTCCCCCGACGAGGTGCTCGACATCGCCCGGGCCGGCGCCGCGCTCGGCTGCAAGGAGGCGCTGTTCACCCTCGGCGACCGCCCGGAGGAGCGCTGGCCGGTCGCCCGGGAGTGGCTGGAGGCGCACGGCTTCGACTCCACCCTGGCCTACCTGCGGGCGATGGCCATCCGGGTGCTCGAGGAGACCGGGCTGCTGCCGCACCTGAACCCCGGCGTCCTGTCGTGGGAGGAGATCCAGCGGCTCAAGCCGGTGTCGGCGTCGATGGGGATGATGCTCGAGACGACCGCCACCCGGCTGTGGTCGGAGAAGGGCGGCCCGCACTTCGGCTCGCCGGACAAGGAGCCGCGGGTGCGGCTGCGGGGGCTCGAGGACGCCGGCCGCTCCGCCGTCCCGTTCACCACCGGCGTGCTGCTGGGCATCGGCGAGACCTACGCCGAGCGGGTGGACGCCGTCGGCGCGATCCGGGCCTCGGCGCAGCGGCACGGGCACGTGCAGGAGGTCATCGTCCAGAACTTCCGGGCCAAGCCGCGCACCGCGATGGCCGCGCACGACGACCTGGAGCTGCAGGAGTACGTCGCCGCGGTCGCCGTCACCCGGCTGCTGCTCGGCCCGAAGGCGCGGGTGCAGGCGCCGCCGAACCTGTCGGACTCCACCGAGCTGGGCCTGCTGCTCCGCGCCGGCGTGGACGACTGGGGCGGGGTGTCGCCGCTGACCCCCGACCACGTCAACCCCGAGCGGCCGTGGCCGAACACCGACAAGTTGGCCGCGCTGTCCGCAGAGGCCGGGTTCGAGCTGCGCGAGCGGCTGGCCGCCCAACCGCCGTACGTGCTCTCCCCCGAGCCGTGGCTGGACCCGCGGGTCCGCCCGCACGTCGCAGCCCTGGCCGGTCCCGACGGGCTGGCCGTGGAAGGGCGGGTCCCGGCCGGGCTGCCGTGGCAGGAGCCGGACGCGGCGTGGGTGTCGTCCGGGCGGACCGACCTGCACGTCGAGGTCGACGCCTCCGGACGCACCGGCGACCGGCGCAGCGACTTCGACGCCGTCTACGGCGACTGGGCCGAGCTGCGCGACCGCACCGTCTCCGCCCGCGACGGGCGCTCCACGGCGCGGTCCGCCGGCGATCCCGCGGTGCACGCCGCGCTGCGGTCCGCCGAGACCGACCCGGCGGGGCTGTCGGATGCGGAGTACCTGGCGCTGCTGGGCGCGGACGGCCCGGACCTCGAGGCGCTGTGCGGGCTGGCCGACGCCGTCCGCCGGGACACGGTCGGCGACGACGTCACCTACGTCGTGAACCGGAACATCAACTTCACCAACGTCTGCTACACCGGCTGCCGGTTCTGCGCCTTCGCCCAGCGGCGCACCGACGCCGACGCCTACACGCTGTCGCTGGCAGAGGTCGGCGACCGCGTGGACCGGGCGTGGGCCGCCGGCGCGACCGAGATCTGCATGCAGGGCGGCATCCACCCGGACCTGCCCGGCACCGCCTACCTGGACCTGGCCCGCGAGGTGAAGCGCCGGCGGCCGGGCATCCACCTGCACGCCTTCTCCCCGATGGAGATCGTCAACGGCGCGGCCCGCACCGGGCTGTCGTTCGCCGACTTCCTGGTCGCCGCTCGTGAAGCGGGTCTCGACAGCGTGCCGGGGACGGCGGCGGAGATCCTCGACGACGACGTCCGCTGGGTGCTCACCAAGGGCAAGCTGCCCACCAGGACGTGGCTGGAGATCATCACCACCGCCCACCGGGTGGGCCTCCCGACGACGTCGACCATGATGTACGGCCACGTCGACACCCCCGCCCACTGGGTCGCGCACCTCCGCACCCTGGCCCGCGTGCAGGACGAGACCGGCGGGTTCACCGAGTTCGTGCTGCTGCCGTTCGTGCACCACAGCTCGCCGATCTACCTCGCCGGCGTCGCCCGCCCCGGGCCGACGGTGCGGGAGAACCGCGCGGTGCACGCCGTCGCCCGGCTGCTGCTGCACGGGCGGATCCCGAACGTCCAGACCTCGTGGGTGAAGCTCGGCGACGTCGGCACCCGGGCGGTGCTGGCCGGCGGGGCGAACGACCTGGGCGGCACGCTGATGGAGGAGACGATCAGCCGGATGGCCGGCAGCGAGAACGGCTCGCTGAAGACCATCGCCGAACTGGAGTCCATCGCCGCCGCGATCGGCCGCCCGGCCCGCCAGCGGACGACGGAGTACGGCACCCCGTCGGCCGAGCGGCTGGCGACCGCCCGCTCCGAGGAGGGCCGCCGTGCCCTCGACCTGTCGATCACCCCGGTCTGACCCGCTGCCGGGGGTTTCCGCGGAAACCGCCGGGGGTCAGCCGCGGGTGCGCCGGAGCGGTGGGAGGGTCCAGGCCTCGCCCAGCCAGGCGTCCAGGTCGGGCTCGAGCGGCGAGAGGCCGGCGCCCGGGTACGGGGTGAGCTCGCCGAACCACAGCTCGCCGTCCACCTCGTAAAGGTCGACGCGCAGCATGTCGAAGCCGTCGGCGAGCGCGGTGGCGGCCTTGAGCAGGTCCTCGAGGCGCTCGGGCGGGGCGGCGTCCGGACCGGGCCGGAAGCCGATCGTCCAGGGCAGCGGCGCCCACTCCGGCGAGTAGAGGCGGGCGCGGTGGTCGTCGTCCCGACCGGTGTGCAGCTCGACCAGCCGGGGCTCGCCGTCGACGACCAGCACCTTGACGTCGGCCGGCACCGCGCCCGGGACGCCGACGAACTCCTCGACAAGCAGGCACGCCCGCGCCCGCCGGTAGGCCCACTCCTCGCTCTTGCGCCAGTACCGCTCCGCCACCCAGCCCGCGGTGCGCCGACGCAGCTCGTCGACGTCGGCCGGCCCGCGGCCGAACAACCGCCGGATGCACGAGTGGTTGGGCTTGAGCACCCAGTGCACGGGCAGGTCGACGTCGGCCAGCTCGCCGACGTCGGTGCCCGCCCAGAGGGTCTCCGGGACGCGGACCAGGCCCGGCGCGAGCGTGCGGGCGTGCTCCTTCATCGCCAGCTTGTCGCAGGTGGGCGCGAGCAGCTCCCGCCGGTCGAGCGTGATCCGCCAGTTGAGCTTCTCGGTGAAGGTGCGCGGGCGCAGCAGCCGCGGGAGGTGCCCGGTGGCCTGCCGGTAGAGCAGTGTCCGGCGCACCGGCGCGGGCAGGACGCCGGGTGGCGGAGCGGGCACCGCTCGACCCCACCAGCCGGGACGGCGACCGGCAACCGCAGGCGAGTGGCCGGCCGCGGCGCCTCCCGGGACCGGGAAGGACCCGCAGAGCACGTCCCCCCGCTAACCTCCGGCGATCATGAACGGACGCCGCCTCGTGAAGGCCGTGGTCGCCGGCGGCACCGCCGCCCTGCTCTGGGGCCTGGTGGCCGCGCTGGTCTTCCGCCTGCTGATGCGCGCGGTCGCCGAGGTGACCTCGACCGCGACCACGTTCAGCCTCGCAGGGACGGCGTTCATCGCGGTCTTCTTCGTCGTCCTCGCTCTCCCCGGCGCCATCGCCCTCGCCTACAGCCGAGGCCGGTGGCCGTGGCTCGTGCTCGGCACGGGCCTCGGGCTGCTGGCGGTGCAGGCCGTCGGCATCGGGTCGGGCGACCTCGGCGCGACCCACCACCTGACCCCCGACGAGTGGGTGCTGCTCACCGCGGTCTTCGTGGCCATGGCGGGGGTCATCGGGGCCGAGGCCGTGCTGATCGGCCGTACGGCCCGCCGCTGGGCGCCCGATCCCGCGCCGGCGCCGTCCCTCAGCCCTGCCTGAGCCACCCGGCCGCCCGAGCGGCCGGACGACCACGGTGGCGTGGGCTGCGGCTGTGGTCGGTGTGCTGGCCTCCTGCACCGCCACCGTGGACGGGACCGCCTCCCCCGGCGGGCCGCCCGACCTCCCGGCGGCGCTCTCCGTGCCCGTCCCCGGGCTGCGGCCGGTGGACCCGCCCCCGGCGCCCTGGCAGCTCTGCACGACGGCGCCGGGCACGCGGGCTCCCCGCCTGGATCCCGCGCTCGGCGAGCCGGTGGCCGTGGGCCACGCCGCCGAGGGGATGACCCTGCACGCGTACGGCTGGGTGACGTCGGCTCCCATGGTCGCGGAGGCGGTCCTCGAGCAGGCGCGGATGGAGGCACCGGACTGCGCGTCGGCACCGCCGTCGGCCGACGCCGGCCCGGCGTCCGCGCTGACCCGGTCGGTGGCCGACTGGACGGGGGCGGCGTGGGCCGGGGTCCGGATCCGCACCGTGGTCTCGGGACCGGACCCGGCGGTCGGCGAGACCCGCCTGGTGCGCTCCGACGAGGTGGTGGTGCTCGTCGTCGCGGCGGGGGACAGCGACGCCGACCTCCGCGTGGTCGACGACCTCCTGGCCGCGGTCGCCGACGCACTGCAGTGAGCGTTTCCGTCAGCAGCTCCCCCTACGGTGACGGCCATGCCGAAGCAGGTGACCCCCTTCCTGATGTTCACGGGCGACGCGGAGCGGGCGCTCGACCTCTACACGTCGCTGTTCGACGACGCCCGCGTCCTCGAGCTCACCCGGTGGGGAGCCGACGGTCCCGGCGCGGAGGGCACGGTGCAGGGCGCCACCTTCTCTATCGCCGGCCAGGTGTTCCGCTGCTTCGACAGCCCTCCGGTCCACGACTTCACCTTCACGCCGTCGTTCTCCATCTGGGTCGAGACGACGTCGGCGGAGGAGCTCGAGCGGCTGTATGCGGGCCTGTCCGACGGGGGTGCCGTCCTCATGGAGCTCGGCGACCACGGCTTCAGCCGCCGGTTCGGCTGGGTCAACGACCGCTTCGGCGTCTCCTGGCAGCTCAACCTCGCCTGAGCCCGATCGCGCGTGGCCGTGCGGGACACGGTAGGACGGGACCGTGCGAGCCATCGTCTACACCGAGAACGGCGACCCCGACGTCCTGCAGCTGGTCGAGCGCCCCGACCCCGAGCCCGGCCCGGGCGAGGTGCGGGTGCGGCTGGCCTTCTCCGGCGTCAACCCGACCGACTGGAAGCGCCGGCGCACCGCTCCGCCCGGTGACGGTGGCCAGGTGCCGGACCAGGACGGCTCGGGCACCGTCGACGCGGTCGGCGAGGGCGTGGACCCGGTGCTGGTCGGCGAGCGGGTGTGGGTCTGGGAGGCGGCCTGGCAGCGTCCGCACGGGACGGCCGCGGAGTACACCGTCGTCCCGGCGCGGCAGGTCGTGCTGCTCGGCGCCGGGCCCTCCTTCGAGCTGGGCGCGGCGCTGGGCATCCCGTTCCTCACCGCGCACCGCTGCCTGACCGTGGCGGAGTCGCTGCCCGACCGGCTCGGCCCGGGAGCGCTGACCGGGCACACCGTGCTGGTGCAGGGTGGGGCCGGCGCGGTCGGCAACGCCGCGATCCAGCTGGCCCGCTGGGCCGATGCGACGGTCGTCGCCACGGTGAGCGGCCCGCGGAAGGCCCAGCTCGCCGCGGCGGCCGGGGCCTCGCACGTCGTCAACTACCGCGAGCAGGACGTCGTCGCCGAGGTGCGCAAGATCGCCCCGAAGGGCGTGGACGCCATCGTGGAGGTCTCCGCCGCGACCAACGCCGCCGTCGACGCCCAGGTGATCGGCCTGCACGGGGCGGTCGCGATGTACGCCGACGACGGCGGGGCGGAGGTCACGGTGCCGGTGCGCGCCCAGATGAACGCCAACGCGCGCTGGCAGTTCGTGCTGGTCTACACCGAGCCGGGGCGCGCCAAGGCGATCGCGGTCGAGGACGTCAACGCCGCGGTGCTCGACGGTGCCGTACGCGTCGGTGAGGACGCCGGCCTGCCGCTGCACGTCCTCCCGCTGGCCGAGACCGCGCAGGCGCACCGCGCGGTCGAGGACGGTGTCGTCGGCAAGGTGCTGGTCGACGTGACGGCCTGACAGGATCGGGCGGTGCCTTCCGTCCTCGTCGCCCCGGACAAGTTCAAGGGATCGCTGACCGCCACCGAGGTGGCCGCCGCCGTCGCGCGCGGGCTCACCGCCGGTCGTCCGGGCGTGGAGGTGAGCTGCCTGCCCGTCGCCGACGGCGGAGACGGGACCCTCGCCGCCGCGCTGGCCGCCGGCTACGAGCGGGTCCCGGTCACCGCCACCGGCCCGACCGGCGAGCCGGTGGAGACCGCGTACGCCCGGCTCGGGGACGTCGCCGTCGTGGAGATGGCCGACGTCTCGGGGCTGGCGCGGCTGCCCGGCGGCCGGAAGCAGCCGCGCACCGCCACCAGCCGCGGCACCGGTGAGGTGGTCGCCGCGGCGCTCGCGGCCGGGGCCCGCCAGGTGGTCCTCGGCATCGGGGGCAGCGCCACCACCGACGGCGGCGCCGGGCTGCTGCAGGCCCTCGGCGCCGCACTGGTGGACGCCGACGGTGCACCGGTCGGGCCCGGCGGCGCAGGGCTGGAGCGGCTGGCCCGGGTGGACGTGAGCGGGGTCGCCGCCGCGCTGGGTGGGGCCGAGGTGGTCGTGGCCTGCGACGTGGACAACCCGCTGACCGGCCCCTCCGGCGCCGCCGCGGTCTACGGCCCGCAGAAGGGCGCCGGCCCTGACGACGTCGCCTACCTCGACGGCTGCCTGGCCCGGCTGGCCGACGCGGTCGCCGACGCCACCGGCCGCGACCTGCGCGACGAGCCGGGCGCGGGCGCCGCAGGCGGGGTGGGGTTCGCGGCGCTCGCCGTCCTCGGGGCGCAGCTGCGGCCGGGCATCGACCTGCTGCTGGACCTGCTGGGCTTCGAGCGGCTGGTGGCCGGCGCCGACCTGGTCGTCGTCGGCGAGGGGTCGCTGGACGAGCAGAGCCTGCGCGGCAAGGCGCCGGTCGGCGTGGCCCGGCGGGCCCGGGCGGCCGGGGTCGGTTCCGTGGTCGCCGTCTGCGGGCGCCGCGACCTGGACGACGCGGCGCTGCGGGAGGCCGGCATCGACGCCGCCTACGCGCTCACCGACCTCGAGCCGGACCCCGAGCGCTGCATGGTCGACGCCGGTCCGCTGCTCGAACGCCTGGCCGGCCGGATCGCGGCCGACCGGCTGTAGGCCGCCCCTGGCGTCGCTGGTCGCACCGGGCCCGCGGGACGAGTCATCGCGATCCCGTCACGGCGCCGCGCCGGAGCCCGCACGGTGATCTCCCTGCGGCAGGATCCGACGCGTGCCGGCGGAGCGCCTCGCCGGTCCGAGAGAGGACGTGCCGTGGCCCTGCCCGAGCGGCTCACCATCCGCAGCCTGTACCTCTACCTGGTCTGCCTGGTGACCCTGGTGATCGCCCTGTTCGCAGCGGTCGAGCTGACCCGGAGCACGGTCGGGCTCTTCTATCCCGACCCCGGCTACTACGCGGTGCCCGGGGAGGGGCTCAGCGAGGCCGAGCGGCTGCGGCAGGAGGAGATCGGCCGGCAGTCCCAGCGGCGCAACGACGTCCTGGGCGTCGTGGGTTCGGCGACCACGCTGGCCATCGCCGCCCCGCTGTACCTCTACCACTGGCGGCGGGTGCAGTCGGAGCTCCCCTCGCGGGACCCGCGGGCGGCCGCGCCGGGGAGCGAGCCGCGCTGACCTCGTGGTCGACGCGATCGCGCGCGCTCGGATGTCGGCATCCCGGGATCTCGCACGGCTACGGGGCCCGGAGCGTGCGGGATCGCGTGATCTCGCCGGGGAGGGGAGGTCCTTCTTCAGCCGACGCCGAGGTCGCGGGCGATGAGCATCCGCTGCACCTCGCTGGTGCCCTCACCGATCTCGAGGATCTTGGCGTCGCGGTAGAAGCGGCCGACCGGGAACTCGTTCATGAACCCGTAGCCGCCGTGCACCTGGGTGGCGTAGCGGGCGTTGTCCATCGCGACCTCGGAGCTGTAGAGCTTGGCGATCGAAGCCTCCCGGGCGTACGGCTCGCCGCGCAGCATCTTCTCCGCGGCCCGGTAGTAGGCCAGCCGCGCGGTCGACGCCCGCACCTCCATGTCGGCGATCATGAACTGGATCGTCTGGTTGCGGCCGATCGGCTGGCCGAACGCCTCCCGCTGCGCCGCGTACTTCACCGACTCGTCGACGCAGCCCTGGGCCAGCCCGACGGCCAACGCCGAGATCGCGATCCGCCCCTCGCCGAGGATGGAGAGGAACTGCGCGTAGCCGCGGCCGCGCTCCCCCACCAGGTTCTCCGCAGGCACCCGGCAGTCGCTGAACGACAGCTCGCGGGTGTCCGAGGCGTTCCAGCCGACCTTCGAGTACCGCTTGCCGACGCTGAAGCCCGGCGTCCCCGACGGGATGGCGATCGCCGAGATCTCCTTGCCGCCGTCCGGTCGGGTGCCGGTGACCGCGGTGACGGTGACCAGCTCGGTCAGGTCGGTGCCGGAGTTGGTGATGAAGGCCTTGGACCCGTTGACCACCCAGTGCCCGTCCTCCAGGCGCGCGGTGGTGCGGGTGGCGCCGGCGTCCGAGCCGCCGCCGGGCTCGGTCAGCCCGAACGCGGCCAGCGCCTCCCCGTTGCACAGCCGTGGCAGCCACTGCCGCTTCTGCTCCTCGGTGCCGAACCGGTAGATCGGCATCGCGCCCAGCGAGACGCCGGCCTCGAGGGTGATCGCCACCGACGAGTCGACCCGCGCCAGCTCCTCGAGCGCCACGCACAGGGTGAAGTAGGTGCCACCCGAGCCGCCGTACTCCTCGGGGAAGGGCAGGCCGAACAGCCCGAGCTCGCCCATCTGCCGCACGATCGCGGTGGGGAACTCGTCGGCCTCGTAGAACGCGCCGATCTGCGGTGCGATCACGTCGTGCGCGAACTCGCGCACGACCTTGCGCAGGGCCTCGGTCTCGTCGTCGAGCCGGTAGTCCAGCACGGTCAGTCCTCCCCGGCCGTCACCACGGCCACCCGCTCGTCGAGCCGGACCTGTTGGCCGGCCGTCACGCCGAGCTCGGTGACCGTCCCCGCGAGGGGTGCGGTCAGCACGTGCTCCATCTTCATCGCCTCGACCACCAGCAGCGGGGCGCCGGCCTCGACCCGGTCGCCGACCGCCGCCTGCACCAGCGTCACCGTCCCCGGCATGGGCGCGGTGACCGCGCCGTCCCCGGCCGCGCCCTCGACCGCCGAGTGCAGCCGCTCGTGCTCGCGCAGCACGGTCACCCGGCCGTCGGCGGCCAGCCACAGCTGCCCACCGGAGTGGACGACGGCGTACCGCGCGGTGACGCCGTCGAGGGTCACCGACAGCTGGTCGCCGTCCCGGCGGGCGCTCGCCGGCACCGCGTCGGCGTCTCCGATCCGCACCTCGGCGGACGACGACCGGCCGCGCACCCGCACGGTGACCGGGTCTCCGCCGGCGGCCTGCAGCCGGCGCACCGTCCAGGCCGGCTCGCCCAGCCGCCAGCCGTCGGGGACGTCCCAGCGGTCGACCACCGGGCCGGCCGGTTCGGCCTCCAGCAGCTCGAACAGCGCGGCGGCCGCGTACACCGCCGGCGGCACCGGCTCGGCGGCGGTCAGCGCCTCGCCGCGGCGCTCGATGAGCCCGGTGTCCAGCCGACCGGCGACGACGTCGGGGTCGGTGAGCAGCGCCCGCAGGAACGCGGTGTTGGTCGGGACCCCGAGGACGGCGGTGTGCCCGAGCGCGCCGACCAGGCGGGCGCGCGCGGTCTCCCGGTCCGGGCCCCAGGCGACGACCTTGGCCAGCATCGGGTCGTAGTCGGTGCCGACGACGGAGCCGACGGCCAGCGAGCTGTCCAGCCGCACCCCCGCGCCGTCGGGCTCGCCCAGGCCGAGCACGGTGCCGGTCTGCGGGAGGAAGCCGCGGGCCGGGTCCTCGGCGTACAGCCGGGCCTCGATGGCGTGCCCGTCGAGCCGGACGTCGTCCTGGGTCAGCGGCAGCCGCTCCCCCGCGGCCACCCGCACCTGCAGCTCGACCAGGTCCAGGCCGGTGACCATCTCGGTGACCGGGTGCTCGACCTGCAGCCGGGTGTTCATCTCCAGGAAGAAGAAGTCGTCCGGCCGGTCGGCGTCGACGATGAACTCCACCGTGCCGGCGCCGGTGTAGCCGACCGCGCGGGCGGCCTCGACCGCGGCGGCCCCCATCGCGGCGCGCCGCCCGGCGTCCAGCAGCGGGGACGGCGCCTCCTCGATCACCTTCTGGTGCCGGCGCTGCAGGCTGCACTCCCGCTCACCGAGGTGGACGACGGTGCCGTGGCTGTCGCCGAGCACCTGCACCTCGATGTGCCGGGCCGCCCCGATGTAGCGCTCGACCAGCAGGGTGTCGTCGCCGAAGGAGCCGCGGGCCTCGCGCCGGGCGGCGGCGACCTGGTCGGCCAGCTCGCCTTGTGACCGCACCACCCGCATGCCCTTGCCGCCGCCGCCGGCGCTGGGCTTGAGCAGCACCGGGAAGCCGACCTCGACCGCGGCCGCCGCGACCTCGTCGTCGTCCATGCCCGGCTCGGTCCGCCCGGGGACGACGGGGACGCCGGCGGCTCCCACGGTCTGCTTGGCACGGATCTTGTCGCCCATCGCCTCGATCGCGGCGCCCGGCGGGCCGATGAAGACGATCCCGGCCTTCTCGCAGGCGCGGGCGAACTCGACGTTCTCGGACAGGAAGCCGTACCCGGGGTGGACGGCCTGCGCGCCGGTGCGGGCGGCGGCGTCGAGCACCCGCTCGATCGACAGGTAGCTCCGCGCCGCGGGCGCCGGGCCGATCGGGACGGCGACGTCGGCCTCGCGGGCGTGCCGCGCTCCGGCGTCCGCCTCGCTGTACACGGCGACCGAGCGGATGCCCAACGCGCGCAGCGTGCGGATGACCCGGACGGCGATCTCGCCGCGGTTGGCCACCAGCACGGTGTCGAACACGGTTCAGCACCCCCAGCCGGGGGCGGGGTCAGGCCGCCTTGCGCGTGCTCTTCGCCAGGACCCGGTCGGCCTTGTCCAGCTTGACCAAGCGGCGCTTCTTGACCGTGTAGCCCGGCGGGAGCGTCCCCTCGGCGAGTGCCCGCAGGGGGCAGCGCTTGCAGCGCGGCTTGTCCTCGCAGCACTTCTTCTTGGGCAGGCGCCCGGACTTGGCCACGCGGTGAGGCTAGCCTCACCTTCCTCCGAGGTCCACGGGCACCGGCGTGTCACCGGATAACGTGCGGTCAACGCCACCTCACACGTCCGGGAGACCCGATGGCCGCCCCCGCCTTCGTCGAGCTGCTCAACACGCAGATCGGCAACGAGTTCGCCGCCCACCAGCAGTACGTGGCGTGCGCCGTCTACTTCGACGAGCTGACGATGCCGCGGACGGCGCAGCTCTTCTTCGACCAGGCGCTCGAGGAGCGCGAGCACGCCATGATGATGGTCAAGTACCTGCTGGACTCCGACGCGCCCGTGCACATCCCGGGCATCCCCGCCCCGGTCAACGAGTTCGCCGACGTCGTCGCCCCGGTCGCCCTCGCCCTGGAGCAGGAGAAGCGCGTCACCGAGCAGATCAACGCGCTGATCGGCGTCGCCCGGCGGGAGAACGACTTCGCCTCGGACCAGTTCATGCAGTGGTTCATCAAGGAGCAGATCGAGGAGGTCAGCAAGATGAGCGACCTGCTCACCATCGTCAAGCGCTCCACCCACGACCTCGAGACGATCGAGGACTACGTGCTGCGCGAGGTCACCGCCGCGGCCGCGGACCCCACCGCGCCACCGGTCGCGGGGGCCTGAGCCGGCGGCGGTCCCGCCGTCCACGGCCCCACCGCGAGGTGCCTTTCGCGCGCGAGAGGCACCTCGCGCCCGCTCACATCCGGAAGACGCCATAGCCAACCTCCTCCAACGGGGCGTTCGCGCAGGCGGACAGGGCCAGACCGAGCACGGTGCGGGTCCGGGCGGGGTCGATGACGCCGTCGTCCCAGAGCCGGGCGGTGGCGTAGTACGGGTGCCCCTGGTGCTCGTACTGCTCGCGGATCGGCGCCTTGAACGCCTCCTCGGCCTCGGCCGGCCACTCCTCGCCGCGGGCCTCCAGGCCGTCGCGGCGGACCTGGGCCAGCACCGACGCCGCCTGCTCCCCGCCCATGACCGAGATGCGCGCGTTGGGCCAGGTGAAGAGGAACCGGGGCGAGTAGGCCCGGCCGCACATCGAGTAGTTGCCGGCACCGAACGAGCCGCCGATGACGACGGTCAGCTTGGGCACCCGGGCGCAGGCGACCGCGGTGACCATCTTCGCGCCGTGCTTGGCGATGCCGCCGGCCTCGTAGTCGCGGCCGACCATGAAGCCCGAGATGTTCTGCAGGAACAGCAGCGGGATGCTGCGGCGGTCGCACAGCTCGATGAAGTGCGCGCCCTTGAGCGCCGACTCGGCGAACAGCACGCCGTTGTTGGCCACGATGCCGACCGGGTGGCCGTGCAGCCGGGCGAAGCCGGTGACCAGCGTCTGCCCGTAGAGCGGCTTGAACTCCGCGAAACGGCTGCCGTCGACGAGCCGGGCGATGACCTCGCGGACGTCGTAGGGCGTGCGCGGGTCGGGCGGCACGACCTCGTAGACCGACGCCGGGTCGACCAGCGGTTCCTCGACCGGTTCGACGTCCCACGGCCGGGGCGCGCGGGGGCCGAGGGTGCCGACGATCTGGCGGACCAGTTGGAGGGCGTGCGCGTCGTCCTCGGCCAGGTGGTCGGTGACCCCGCTGACCCGGCTGTGCAGGTCTCCCCCGCCGAGCTCCTCGGCCGTCACGACCTCACCGGTCGCCGCCTTCACCAGCGGCGGGCCGCCGAGGAAGATCGTGCCCTGCTCGCGGACGATGACCGCCTCGTCGCTCATCGCCGGCACGTAGGCACCACCGGCGGTGCACGAACCGAGGACGGCCGCGATCTGCGCGATGCCGGCCTTCGACATCGTGGCCTGGTTGTAGAAGATCCGGCCGAAGTGCTCGCGGTCGGGGAAGACCTCGTCCTGCATCGGCAGGAAGGCACCGCCGGAGTCGACCAGGTAGACGCAGGGCAGCCGGTTGTGCAGCGCCACCTCCTGGGCGCGCAGGTGCTTCTTCACCGTCATCGGGTAGTAGGTGCCGCCCTTGACGGTGGCGTCGTTGGCGACGACGACGACCTCGCGCCCGGCGACCCGGCCGATGCCGGTGATCATCCCCGCGGCCGGCGCCTCACCGCCGTACATGCCGTGCGCGGCCAGCGGGGAGAGCTCGAGGAACGGGCTGCCCGGGTCCAGCAGCGCGTCGACCCGCTCCCGGGGCAGCAGCTTGCCCCGCGCGGTGTGCCGCTCGCGCGCCCGCTCACCGCCGCCGTCGGCCACCCGGCGCAGCTGCGCGGCCAGGTCGGCGACCAGCGCGGCGTGCGCCTCGGCGTTGCGCGCGGCGGCCGCTCCGTCGGTCGTCGGCCTGCGGGCCAGCACGGGGGCGTCCACGGCCGGGATGTTAACGGGGGTTCACGCGCCGGGTCAACGAGCGTTAACATCCCGGCCGTGACGGACGCCAACACCGCGCTGCACGCGGACGCGGCCCGCCCGTCGCGGCGCGAGCAGATCCTGCGGGCGGCCGCACAGCTGATCGCCGAGCGCGGATCGCGCGCCGTGGGCGTGGACGACGTCGGCGCGGCCGTCGGGGTGACCGGGCCGGCGATCTACCGGCACTTCGCCAGCAAGGACGCCATGCTGGCCGAGATGCTGCTGCGGATCAGCGAGCGGCTGCTGGAGGGCGGCACCGCCCGGGTGGCCGCCGCCGGCGACGACCCGCTGGCCCAGCTGCGCACCCTGATCGCCTTCCAGGTCGACTTCGCGCTGGACAACCCCGCGCTGATCACCGTGCACGACCGCGACCTCGGCTCGCTGGCCGACGAGGACGCCGCCCAGGTGCGCCGGCTGCAGCGCCGCTACGTCGAGGTGTGGGTCGACGTCCTGGGGCGGCTGCACACCGACTCGGACGCCGCGACCAACCGCGCCCGCGCGCACGCCGTCTTCGGGCTGGTCAACTCGACCCCGCACAGCGCCGGCCGGCTGCCCCGCCGGCGGACCGCCGCGCTGCTCGCCGCGATGGCCGAGGCCGCCGCCACCGCCTGAAAGAGGACCTCCCTGCCCCCCACCGCTCGCAAGCTCGCGGCGGGCCCCTGCAGGGAGGCCGACCGGCTCAAGCGAGCTCGGGCTCCGGCATCGGGAGCACCAGCGCGGTCGCGGCGACGACGTCGAGGTCGGCGGTGGAGCCGGTCGACCCGGGCGCGGCCCAGGCGGCCTCCACGATGGTCACGGTGCTGCCGGAGACCGCGCTGGCGTACTCGGCACCCGAGAGCCGCTCCGGGCCGCCCGCGTACCGCACGCCCTCCCGCAGCAGGTCGCTCACGTTGCCGCTGCCGTCCTGGTCGGCCAGCGCACGCAGCGCCAGGGCGCCCGCGCTGTCGCCCATGCCGGCCACCGACACCGAGACGACGACCGGCCGGCCGCCGACGTCGGTGGAGTACAGCGCCCGCGCCAGGCCCGCGCAGTCGGTTCCGGCGAAGAAGTCGGCCACCGCGCCGTACGCGTTGCCGAGGCAGGTGGGGTCGCTCTGCACCTGCTGGAGGACGAAGGTGCGCCCGTCGACCGTCTCGCTGTCCCCCGGCCGCGGACCCGTGGTGCCGGGTGCCGCGACCTGGTCCACGGTCGGCGGCGAGGCCTCGGCGGTGCTCCCGTCGTCGTCCCCGCCGAGCAGCGCGGGGAGGCCCACCGCGAGGAGGACCACGAGCAGCAGGGCCGCCGCGGCGAGCAGCGCGGTCCGCTTCGGGGAGCGCTGCCGCCGGCGTGGCCCCACGAGGGGGACGCCGGGGGGCCGGGTCGGCGAGGCGGCGGGAGCCGGCGGTGCGGGGGCGACCGCCAGAGGGGCGGCCGGCTCGACAGCGACCGGCTCGACAGCCACCGGCTCGGAAACGGCCGGCTCCGCAGCGACCGGCTCCGCGGAGATCTGCTCGGCGGAGACCGGCTCCGCAACGACCGGCTCGGCCTCAGCGAACAGCCCGCCGATGCCACCGGTCTCGTCCTCGCGCACGCCCACCGTGGGGCCGACGAGGGTGTCCCGCGCGGCCGGTGCCGGGGCTGCCGCCCGCGCGGCCTCCTCGTCGGCGCGGATGGCGGCGGCGGCCACGGCCGCGGCCGCCGCGGGGTCGACCAGCGGGCGCAGGGGCTCGGGCGCGGCGGCGTGCGGCGCCGGGTGGTGCGCCGCCGGTACGGGGCCGACTCCCCCGCCCGACGGCCCGGCCACCGCCGCGGCCATCGCGGCCGGCGCGAGCAGCTCGGGGGTGCGCAGCACGTAGGGCGAGTAGGGGAAGCCCTCGCCGTTGAGCTCCTGGGTGGTCGGCACGCGGCCGTCGAGCTCGAGGGCCTCCAGCGCGGCGCGCACGTCGGCCGTCGTCCACAGGCGGGGATTCGCGACGCCGGTGTACCGGGCGGAGCGGGCGATGCCCAGCAGCAGCGAGCGGGGCTCGAGCAGCGCGACCTGGTCGCCCTCACCCAGGTCGCCGTCGGCGGGCACCAGGCCGGTGAGCTCGCCGACCAGCACGGTCAGGCGGGCGATCCGGCCGGGCTCCAGACCGGCACGGCGCAGCCGCACGGCGGTGTCCATGCCGGCACGCATCAGCCCGTCCAGCGGCGTGGACCCGCCGCCGGACAGCTGCACCACCTCGCCGGGCCGCCCGGCCTCCGGGCCGATCGTCCACGACCCCTCGGGCAGCGCGGTGACCACGCCGCGCTGCCGCGCCACCTCGGCGATGCGGACGACGGCCAGCCCCTCGGGCACGAAGAGCACCGCGTCGGCGATCCGGCGGCCCACCGGCCCGTCGAGGACCGGCAGCGAGGCGACGAGCGCCCCCCGGACCGCCCCGCCGGTGTCCCAGCGGGACAGTTCGGCGAAGAGCGCACGCTCCCCCGTCGTCTGCAGCGGCCTGGGGGTCAGGGCCAGCACGTCGGTCCTCCGGAGGGCGGGCAGCAGGGGCGGTGGGGCGGCATCGTCGCGCGGTCACCGGGCGGAGCCGCGGCCGACGCTACGGCATGTGACGGGCCGGTCCCGGACGTTCAGCGGGTCGGCGCGCCGCCCGCCACGGACACGCCGGGGGCCTCCTGGGCGTCATCGAGCGGCGCCCGCCAGGCGGCCAGCGACCGGCTGCGGGCGACCGCGTCGAGCAGCGCCCACAGGAGGGTGGCCGCCGCGCCGGTGAGCAGCACCACCTCGGGCCGCCAGTCCCACGGCGGCAGCGCCCCGGCGGCGTCGAGCACGGCACCGGCGGAGTAGGTGACCCCGGCGACCAGCGGACCGGCCAGCCAGCCCGGCAGCCCGCGGCCGACGGCGAGGTCGACGGCGACCGCCCCGGCGAGCAGCGCCACCGGCAGCACCGACGGCGGGAAACCGATCGCGACCAGCCCCAGCCACATCCCGGCGCGGTAGGCCAGGTAGGTGGCCGCGACGGCGGTCGCGGCCCAGCGCAGGCCGGTGACCCGCCGGACGACGGCGAGGGACAGCAGCCCGGCGCACAGCAACCAGGCCGGGTGCAGCCAGGACGGCACCGGGAGCATGAACGACGTCGGGCTCTGGGCCTGGGCGGACGCGAAGTCCAGCAGCTGCTGCTCGGCCGTCGTCCGCCCGGCCTCGTAGGCCCGCAGCGCGAGGACGCCGTACTCCTGTTGTTGGTTGGGGAAGAGCACGTCCTCCACCAGGAACAGCCACAGGCCCAGCGCGACGGCGTCCCGGACCCGCCCCGGCGCGGCGTACAGCCACCAGCCGCGCAGCACCCCGGCCAGCATCACCGCCGTCCCGACGTAGAGCAGCGCGTGGCTGGGGCTCCAGCTGGTGATGTCCAGCCCGTTGAGGCGGTGGTTGACGATGTCGACCGGCACGGCGACGAGGAACACCGCGGTGCCCACCTGCATCAGCCGCAGGGCACGCCGGTCGACGCCGTAGCCGGTGTGACTGGAGAACAGCACCAGGGCGACGGCGAGGACGGTGCCCGCGGAGTTGAGCAGGTGCGGCGGGGCCAGGTCGTCGCGCAGCCACCTGAAGTGCCACGAGACGTCCCACGACGAGCCGAGCAGCTTGAGCGCGAACGCGCCCAGCCACGCGGTGTAGATCCACCGCAGCTCCTGCTGTGTGGTGGGGCGGCCCGGGCGGCCCGGTGTGACGTAGGCCGGCCACAGCCACCGCAGGGTCGCGACCGGGTGGCGCAGCGCGGTGCGCGCCGTCCCCGGGGCCGGCGGGACCGCGCGGTCGGGGACGACGAGGGCGTGGGGCACGGAGGGGACTCCTGGGCTCGGGGTCGGCGCGGCGGAGCCTAGCCGCGCGCGGGCCCTCCCCCCGGCCTCCGAGCGGGGTCCGGAGTGGCGGCTGCGGCGGACGCCTGTCGTCCCGGCAGCCGCCGCGGGCGGGACGTAGGGTCGGCCCTCGTGGCGGACAGTGCGGGACACCTGGTCTGGATCGACTGCGAGATGACCGGGCTGGACCTCATCCGGGACAAGCTCATCGAGGTCGCGGTGCTGGTGACCGACTCCGAGCTCAACGTCCTGGACCCCGGCCTGGACCTCGTCATCTCGGCGGACGACGCCGCGCTGGAGGGCATGGTCGACGTCGTCACCGAGATGCACGCCAAGTCCGGGCTCACCGAGGCGGTGCGGGCCTCGACCCTGACCGTCGCCGAGGCCGAGCAGCAGCTGCTGGCCTACGTGAAGCGGTTCGTGCCCGAGCGGCGGACGGCGCCGCTGTGCGGCAACTCGATCGGCACCGACCGCGGCTTCCTCGCCCGCGACATGCCCGAGCTCGACGACCACCTGCACTACCGGATGATCGACGTCTCCTCGATCAAGGAACTGGCCCGCCGCTGGTTCCCCCGCGTGTACTTCGCCCAGCCGCAGAAGGGGCTGGCCCACCGCGCCCTGGCCGACATCATCGAGTCCGTGCGCGAGCTCGCCTACTACCGGCAGACGCTCTTCGTCGACGGCCCGGGGCCCTCGACGACCCAGGCGCAGGCGGCCGCCGCGAAGGTCACGGCGTCCTTCGCCGGGCTGTTCGCCGCCGAGGACGCCGGCGCCCCGGGGGAGGCACCCCCGGCCGCGTCGGACGCCTGAGGGTCTCCGGTATCGTGGACCCGGTTCCCGGACGACCGGCTCCCCAGCGGCCGTCCGGGAGACGTGGTGGGTGTAGCTCAGCTGGTAGAGCACCAGGTTGTGATCCTGGGTGTCGCGGGTTCGAGCCCCGTCACTCACCCTCCGCGGGGAGGCCCCGGTCAGGCGACTGACCGGGGCCTCTCCCGTTCCCGCTGGGGGCGGTCAGGGTTCGATCAGGCCGGCGCGGATGGCGTAGCGGGTGAGCTGCGTGCGGTCCCGCATCTCCAGCTTGGCGAGGACGTTGGCCCGGTGCCGCTCGACGGTCTTGACGCTGATCACGAGCAGGTCCGCGATCTCCTGCGAGGACCGGCCCTCGGCGATCAGCTTGACCACCTCCTCCTCGCGGGCCGACAGGATGCTGCCGGGCAGGCGCTCGCCACGGGCGGCCCGCTGCAGGTACTCGCGCATGAGCGCGGTGAGCGCATCGGGGTAGATGAACGGTTCCTCCCGGATGACGGCCCGGCAGGCCTCGACGAGGTCCCGGTCGGCGACCGACTTGAGCACGTACCCGGAGGCGCCGGCGCGGAGGGCCTCGAAGAAGTACTGGTCGTTGTCGTACATCGACAGCAGCAGGATGCGCGTGGCCGGGGAGCGCCGGGACAGCTCCCGGGCGGCCTGCAGACCGGTGAGCCGGGGCATCGCGACGTCGAGGACGGCGAGGTCGATGGCGTGCACGCGGGCCAGCGCCAGCGCCTCCGCGCCGTCGCCGGCCTCCGCGACGACGGTCAGGTCCGGCTCGTTGTCCAGGATCAGCCGGACGCCGCGACGGACGAGGGCGTGGTCGTCGGCGAGCAGGATCCGGGTGGTCGCGGGGCGGGTCACCGGCCGTCCTCCGGACCGGGCACCGGGACGAGCAGCCGCAGCTCGGTACCCCCCTCGTGGTGGGGGCCGACGGTGAGCGTGGCGGCGACGAGCATGGCCCGCTCCCGCATGCCCCGCAGCCCTGCGCCCTCTCGGACGTCGCCGATGCCGCGGCCGTCGTCGACGACCCGCAACTGCACCGCGTGGCCGGCGAAGGTGGGCGTCAGGTCGATGCACACCCGTCCGGCACCGGCGTGCCGGGCGACGTTGGTCAGCGCCTCCTGCGCCACCCGGTAGACGACGAGCTCGGCCTCGGGGCCGAGCGGGGGCAGGTCGGTGGACAGCCGCCGGCACACGTCGGCGCCCGTGAGCCGGGCGTGCTCGGTCACCAGGGACGTGAGGGCGCTGACCAGACCCAGGTCGTCGAGCACGCCGGGCCGCAGCCGCCGCACCACCTGCCGCACCTCGTCCAGGCTGGCCCGCGCGGCCTCCTGCGCCAGGAGCACCTCCTGCCGCAGGTCCGCCGGCGCCCGGTCGGCCACTCGCCGCAGGCCCAGCAGGACCGCGGTCAGGCTCTGCCCGACCTCGTCGTGCAGCTCCTGGGCGACCCGGCGGCGCTCGGGCTCCTGGGCGGCCAGGGCCTGCCCGCTGGAGGCTGCGCGCTCGGCCTCGAGCCGTGCCAGCATGGCGTTGAAGCTGCCGATCACGTCGGAGACCGGCCCGCTGCCCTGCTCGGGGAGGCGCTGGCCGGGGCGGAGCAGGTCGACGTCCTCCATCAGGTGCCGCAGCCGGTCCAGCGGCCCCAGCATCGCGCGGAGCAGGAGCCCGTTGGCCACCAGCATCACGGTCAGGCCGACGGCCAGCACGACGGCCTCACGGGCCGGCACGGGCGTGGAGACGGTCGCCGGGGAGGCCGCCAGCACGGCGGTGCCGACGGCGAAGACCACGCCGTTGGCCAGGCAGACGCGCCAGAACAGCGGCAGCCCGCGAGCTCTCCCCACCCGTGTCCCCTGCCCCATCCGCCGCCCCCGCCCGCCGTCCGCTGCAACCGACGCCGTCGAGCCTCGGGCACGGGAGGCCGTCGGCCAAGCACCGGCGGTGAAGATGGGGCCCAGCACCCATCCCCTGCCGCGGCCACCCGGAAATGGGTGCTGCCACGGATTCCACCCGGTCCACCCGGCCCCCGAGGATCGTGCGCGGGCCGGCGATCGGCAGGCGGAGGAGGACGTCCAGGGGAGGCCGGGTGCACCACGTCGCTGAGGCACTCCTCGCCCTCGGTGGTGCGTTCCTCGTCTGCGGCCTGGTCGCCCGGGCCGGCGTGCCCATCGGGCTGCCGACCATCCCGCTGTTCATGCTCGCCGGCGTGCTGCTGGGGCCGCACACCCCCGGGTTCGTCCTGGTCGGCGATCCGGGAGAACTCGAACTCGTCGCCCGCCTCGGCCTGGTGTTCCTGCTGTTCTACCTCGGCCTGGAGTTCTCCCTCGCTCAGCTCACCTCCGGCGGACGGCGGCTCGCGGCCGCCGCCGGCGTCTACCTGTGCCTGAACATCGGCGGCGGGCTGGCGCTGGGCTTCGCGCTGGGCTGGGGGACGTCGGAGGCGTTCGTGATCGCCGGCATCGTCGGCATCTCGTCGTCCGCCATCGTCACCAAGCTGCTGGTCGAGACCCGACGGCTCGGCAACCCCGAGACCCGCGTCATCCTCGGGATCATCGTCATCGAGGACCTGTTCCTGGCCCTCTACCTGGCCCTGCTGCAGCCGGTGCTGGGCGGTGCCTCCGGGGTGGTCGAGGCCGCGGCCGGGATCGGCATCGCCTTCGCGTTCCTGCTGGTGCTGTCCGTGGTGGCGCGGCACGGCACCCGCTGGGTCGGCGCGCTCATGCGGACGAAGGACGAGGAGATCGTCGTCGTCCTGGCCCTGGGGCTGGCGATCACCACGGCCGGCGCCGGGGAGCACCTCGGGGTCTCCGACGCCATCGGCGCGTTCATGATCGGCCTCATCCTGGCCGCCACGCCCACGGCTCGCCGGCTGCGGCAGCTGACCCATCCGCTGCGGGACGGCTTCGGCGCGATCTTCTTCTTCCACTTCGGGCTGACCATCGACGTCGGGGACGTCCTCGCCGTGCTCCCGCAGATCCTGCTCGCCGCCGGGACGACCGTCGTGCTCGCGGTGGTCGCCGGCATCGTCGCCGCCCGCCTGCACGGCCTCGGTCGGCTGGGCGCGGCGAACATCGGGTTCACCGTCCTGACCCGCGGCGAGTTCTCGCTGGTCCTCGCCTCGCTCGCGCTGGCCGCGGGCCTGGACGCCCGGCTCGGCTCGTTCGCCGCCGGCTACGTCCTCGTCCTCGCCGTCCTCGTCCTCGCCGTCCTCGGCCCGATCGCGGTCTACTCCTCCCCGCGGCTGGCCCGCGGGATCCCGCGCCGGCTCCTGCCCGGAGGTCCGGAGCCGGCAGGGCGGTCGAACGGCGTGCCGCTGGACCTGGACGTCGGCACCTCGTCCCTGCACGAGCTGGGCACCGACCTCCTGCAGGTCCGGGTTCTGCCCGGCTCCCGCCTGCACGGCGTCTACATGAGCGAGCTCCGCCTGCCCGATGGCGCCACCCCGGGGCTGCTCGCGCGCGACGGGACCACCTCCGCGGTCGCCCCCCACACCCGGCTGCGCACCGGCGACGTGCTGCTGGTCTTCACCCGCCCCGCCCAGCGCCACGACACCGAACGCCGCATCCTCGCCGTCCACCGCAGCGGCCGGCTGGCCCACTGGCTCGGAGACACCGGCACATGAGCGCACCCCCGACCGGGACGTGCCCGGACGCCTGTCCTCCTGGACCACGGTGCTGCCGGTCGTGGCGCTGCTGGTGCTGGGTGCCACCTGGGGCCGGACGCCCCCCGGCGCTCGCGGTCGTCGTGGCGCTGGTCCTGACCGGGGCCGTGCTCTCCGCCGTGCACCACGCCGAGGTCGAGGCCCACCGGGTCGGTGAGCCCTTCGGCTCCCTGGTGCTCGCGGTCGCGGTCACGGTCATCGAGGTGGCCCGCATCGTGACCCTGATGGTGTCCGGTGGACCGGAGACCGCCACGCTCGCCCGCGACACCGTCTTCGCGGCCGTGATGATCACCTGCAACGGGATCGTCGGGGTGTCGCTGCTGCTGGGTGCCCGGCGCTACGGGTTGTCGGTCTTCAACGCCGAGGGCAGCGGAGCTGCGCTGACCACCGTGGCGACCGTCGCCGCGCTGAGCCTGGTGCTCCCGACCTTGGCCCCCCGCAGCCCGGGGCCCCCGTCCCCGCCGCACGGCGGAGCCCCCGTCCCCGCCGCACGGCGGAGCCCCCGTCCCCGTCGGGAGGACGGCTGGGTGATCCGGGACGTCCCGGTCGGAACGCCGAGCGCCACCGGCCCGTTGACCCATGGGGTGGGCGTCCGCCCCGAGCTCCTCCGTCGAAGAGAGTCATGAGCCCTGATCACAGTCCCCAGGCCACGCACCCCCAGCTCGGTGAGGAGGTGCGTGGCCGGTGACGGAGGTGCTCTCGCTGCTGCTCGGTGTGCTCGTCGTCCTCGCGATCACAGCCGTCACCGGGTACTTCGTGGCCCAGGAGTTCGCCTACATGGCGGTCGACCGGGCCACGCTGGCCGCCCGGGCCGAAGCCGGTGACGGCGCGGCCCAGCGCGCGCTGACGGTCACCCGCCGGACGTCGTTCATGCTGTCGGGCGCGCAGCTGGGCATCACCGTGACGGGGCTGCTGGTCGGCTACGTCGCCGAGCCGCTGATCGGTGAGTCCCTCGGCGCGCTGCTCGGGGGGGTCGGGATCCCGACCGCCGTCAGCATCGGCACCGGTGCGGTGCTGGCACTGCTGTTCTCCACCGTCGTGCAGATGCTCTTCGGGGAGCTGTTCCCGAAGAACCTGGCCATCTCCCGCCCGGAGCCGGTGGCCCGCCGGCTCGCCGCCTCGACGGTCGTCTACCTCACGGCCTTCGGCTGGCTGATCCGGGTGTTCGACCAGGCGTCGAACCTGCTGCTGCGCGCGCTGAGGATCGAGCCGGTGCACGACGTCGAGCACGCCGCGACCGCCCGGGACCTCGAGCACATCGTCGAGGAGTCGCGCGAGAGCGGGAACCTGCCGGCGGAGCTGTCGATGCTGGTCGACCGGATCCTCGACTTCCCCGACCGGGACGTCGGGCACGCGATGGTCCCCCGGCCGCGGGTGGACACCGTGGAGGACACCGACACCCTCGGGCACCTGCGCGCGCTGATGACGCACGGCCACTCCCGCTACCCCGTGCTGGACGCCGGGACCGGTGACGTCGTCGGCGTGGTGCAGCTGGCCGACGTGCTGACCACTCTCGAGCCCGACACCGCACCGGTGACCGCCATCGCCCGCGAGTGCCCGGTCGTCTCCGCGTTCGCCTCGCTGCCCGACGCGCTGCGCCAGCTCACCGAGTCGATCGACCAGCTGGCCTGCGTCATCGACGAGTACGGCGGCTTCGCCGGCGTCATCACCCTGGAGGACCTCGCGGAGGAGCTGGTCGGCGAGATCACCGACGAGCACGACGCCGAGCACCCGGGGTACGTGCCGGTCGAGGGTGACGGCGTCTGGGAGATGGCCGGCGACGTGCACGTCGACGAGGTCGAGCGCTCCCTCGGCGTCGACCTGCCGCGCGGGCACTACGAGACGATCGCCGGCCTGGTCATCGCCGTCGCCGGCACCCTGCCCGAGCCAGGCGCCACGCTGGACGTCGGGCTGCCGCCCGACCCCGGTGACCTGGTCCACGACGACGAGCCCGCCCCCCGGGTGCTGCGCGCCCAGGTGCTCGCAGTGGAGCGGCACGTGCCGTCCCGGGTACGCCTCGAGCTGCCCGACCGCGCCGACACCGCCGGCCGCGCGACCGCTCCTGCCGAGGGGACGTCCCGATGACCGACACGCCGTGGGTGGTCGTCGCCGCGACCGTGGCCATCGTCGCGCTGTCCGCGTTCTTCGTGGCCGTGGAGTTCGCCGCGCTGGCGGCCAAGCGGCACCGGCTCGAGGAGGCCGCACCCACCAGCCGATCGGCCCGCGCCGCGCTGCGCAACTCTTCCGAGCTCACCCTGTTGCTGGCCGGCTCGCAGCTGGGCATCACCGCGGCCACCCTGGCCCTGGGTGCCATCAGCAAGCCGGCGGTGCACCACTGGCTGACCCCGCTGTTCGAGACGTCGGGGCTGCCGCTGGTCGCCGCCGACGTCGCCGGCTTCGTCCTCGCGCTGCTGGTGATCACCTTCATCCACCTCGTGGTCGGCGAGATGGCCCCGAAGTCGTGGGCGATCGCGCACCCGGAGCGCTCGGCCACCCTGCTGGCCGGGCCGATGCGGGCTTTCATGGCGGTGTTCCGTCCGCTGCTGCGGGCGCTGAACGCCGCGGCCAACGCCCTCGTCCGCGCGGTCGGCGTGCAGCCGGCCGACGAGGTCGCCGTCGGGCACAGCCCCGACGCGCTGCGCCACCTGGTGGAGCACTCGGCCAACGTCGGCGCGCTGGACGCCGGCTCCTCCGCGCAGATCTCCGGCGCCCTCGAGCTGGAGCGCATGACCGTCCGCGAGCTGGTCACCGTGGACGCGCCGCTGGCCGCGGTGCCCGCCGACGCCACCGTCGCCGCGGTGCGGGACGCGACCCGGCGCACAGGGCACCTGCGCATCCTGCTGGGGAGCCGGGACGAGCTGACCGGCGTGGTGCACGTCCGCGACACGCTCACCGCAGCCGAGGGCGCGGCCGCTGCGGAGTTCGCCCGTCCGGTGTTCGGCCTGGACGCCGGCACCACCGTGCACGCCGCTCTGAAGGCGATGCGCGAGACCCGCAACCACCTGGCCGTCGTCACCGACGACGGCGCGGTCCTCGGCGTCGTCACGCTGTCGGACGTGCTGCGCCGGCTGTTCCCCCAGCCGGCGGCGGCCGCCCGCTGACGGCGGCGCGGCCGGGCGTGCGGCGGGGTGCGTCGAGCGCGATGGGGCCGGGGCACCGGATGGCATGCCGTCCACAGCGGCCGGGTAGCAGCACCTGCATGAGCAGCGAGGACAAGATCAGCAACAAGATCGACGAACTGGCGGGCAAGGGCAAGGAGGCCGCCGGCCGTGCGACCGACAACCCCGGCCTCGAGGCCGAGGGCAGGCGCGACCAGGCCGTGAGCAACCTCAAGCAGGCCGGCGAGAAGGTCAAGGACGCCTTCAAGTAGGGCCGCCGCCCGCAGGAACGCCGTGGGTGGGGCGGTCAGCGTCCGGGCGGCGCGACGCCGGCCCCCCGCCCGGTCCGGCTGGGGTCGTCGCTGCCGACGGCGTCGTCCATCGGCACCTCCCGTGCCACGTTCGGTTGGCGCGCCGGGACCGGTGCGGCGGGCTGTGGCCGGACGGGGAGCGCCCCAGGGTCGGCGCGACCCCACTCGGTCTCCACGTCGGCGAGCAGCGCCTCGAGGTAGGCCCGCAGGTGGGTCCGGCAGGCCTGCCCGAAGGCCCGGAGGTAGGCCACCTGCTCCTCGAGCTCCGCGGTGCTCGGCTCGGACGCGTCGTCGGCGCGGGCCCGCCCGCCGGCGGTCATCCGGGCCGCGGTCTCGTGGGCGGCGTGGATGATCGCGCCGGCGTTCTCCCGCGCCTGGCGCAGTTGCTCCTCGTACTGCGCACGGGCGTCGGTGGTCATCTGCCGACTGAAGTCCTCGGCCTCGGCGACGTAGCTGTCGGCGGTCTGCTGCGCGGTCGCGAGGATGCGCACGGCCTGGTCGCTGGGTGGCTCCGGGATGGAGGCCACCACGTCGGCCGCCTGCCTCTCCAGAGCGCGCACCTGGTCGCGCAGCTCGGCCTTCTCGCTGTGCAGGCGGGCCAGCTCGTCGGCCAGCCGATCGAGCCAGCGGTCGACCTCGGCGTCGTTGTACCCGGGGCGCAGCATGGTGGCTCGGGGCAGCCGCACGTTGCGGACGTCCGCGGGGCTCAGGCGGCGCTCGGTGCGCCCCCGCCCGTTCTCGTCGACGGTCACTCGGTCACCTCTCCGTCCAGGCTGGGACCCAGCCGGCTGGGCGCGAAGACTTCGGTGCGGATGCGCTCGGGGCGGACGCCGTCCGCCAGCAGTCGTTTGGTGGTGTCCTCGACCATCAGGGCCGGCCCCGCAGCGTAGACGTCGCGGCTCGTCCACGGGCCGTCCCGCTCCACGACCTCTCCGACGTCGCCGTGCTCCAGCGTCGACTGCTCGTCGTCGGAGACGGCGAAGGTCACCGTGAGCCAGCGGTGCTCCGCCGCCAGGCGCTCCAGGTCGGCGCGGTCGTAGAGCTGTTCCTCCGTGCGGGCGCCGACGTAGAGGTCGACCCGCCGCACGGGGCCGTGCCGGGCGACCTGGTCGACCACCGCCTTGAGCGGCGCGAGGCCGGTGCCCCCGGCGACGAGCAACAGGTCGCGGTCGGACTCCTCGTCGAAGGTGATGTGGCCCAGCGGCGGCCCGAGGCGCAGCACGTCGCCGGGACCCACCCGGCGGACGAGCGCGGTGCTGACCGGGCCGCCGGCGTACGCCCGGGCGTGGATCTCCAGCAGTCCGTCCGGCCGCGGGGCGTTGGCCGGCGAGTAGTAACGCCACAGCTTGGGCCGGACGTCGGTCTCCAGGGAGACCGACTGTCCCGGCCGGTAGGGGAACTCGGGTTCGGGCCGCACCCACATGACCGCGGTGTCGATCGTGCGGCGCTCGTGCGCGACGACCTCGGCGTCCCACCACGGCGGGTCGTCGGCGGCCTCATCGGCCGCCTCGATCATCACCTTGGCGACCAGCTGGTAGGCCGCGGTCCAGTCCTGCGCCAGCTCGGGGGTCCACTCGGGGTCGAAGTGCGCCAGGGTGGCCAGCAGGCTGGCGCCGACCGCCGGGTAGTGCTCGGCGATCGTGCCGAACTTGCGGTGGTCCCGCCCCAGGTCCTGCAGGATCGGGACGAGGCGATCGAGGTCGTCCACGTAGGCCACCACGTCACCGAGCGCGCTGAACAGCCGGTCCCGCTGGTGCGCCATCGACACGGGGAACAGTTCCCGCGTCTCGGGGTGGCTCAGGAACAGGTGCGAGTAGAACCACAGCGGCGCCTCGTCGCCCGCCGCCGCCGCCTTGGCGAAACTCGCCCGCATCGCCGGGATGTCCACCAGTACCTCCGTCCCGTGCCGTCGTCCTCCTGGCCCGGGATCAGGCGTCCGCGCCGCTCCCGGGTGCGGGCTCGGTGCGGAAGTCCGCCTGCCACAGGTCGGGGCCGAACACCTCGTACTGGATGTCCCGGGCAGCGATCCCACGGTCGATGAGCGCGCTGCGCACAGCCTGCATGAACGGCAGCGGGCCGCACAGGTAGTAGGCCGCGCCGTCGGGCAGCTTGACCTCGTCGAGGTCCATCGTCCCGGCGTGCACGCCGTCGACCGGCAGAGCGCTCTGGGCGCCGGACTCGTACCAGACGTGGACGGCGGCGTTCGGCAGCGCGCGGACGTCGTCGAGCACCTGGTCGCGCAGTGCGAAGGAGGCCTCGTCGCTGTCGGCGTGCAGCAGCGTGATCGGCAGCCCGGACCCGGCGTGCCGCAGGTGGGAGAGCATGCCGGCCATCGGGGTGATGCCGATGCCCGCGCTGGCGAAGACCGCCGGCCGGGAGTCGTCGAGCACCACGTCGCCGAACGGCAGCGACATGGTCAGGGTGTCCCCGACCTGCACGCTGTCGACGAGGTGGTTGGAGACCTCGCCGTCGGGCTTCCCGTCCCCGCGGACCCGCTTGACCGAGAACTGGCGGTGCTCGCCGTCGTCGGCGCGCGTCAGGCTGTACTGCCGCGGCTGGTGGACGCCGTCGGGCATGCGCACCTTGACCGTCACGTACTGCCCCGGCAGGGAGGTCTTGACCAGCCGGTCGTCGACCCGCCGGACCCGGAAGGTGACGACCTCGTCGGTCTCGGCCGCCTTCTCCACGACCTGCCAGTCCCGCCAGACCGTCTCCGGGCGCACCCCGCGGGCGCTGTACAGACCCCGCTCCTGGTGGATGAGGGCGTAGGCCATCAGCCAGTACACCTCGTCCCAGGCGGCGGCGACCTCGGGCGTGACGGCGTCGCCGAGGACGTCGACGATCGCCCAGAACAGGTGCTCGTGCACGACCTGGTACTGGGCGGGTGAGATGCCCAGGGAGGCGTGCTTGTGCGCGATCCGGTTGAGCAGTTGCTCGGGCAGCTGCTCCGGGGTCTTCACCAGGGCGCTGGCGAACGCGGCGACCGATCCGGCGAGGGCCACCTGCTGGGTGCCCTCGGCCTGGTTGCCCCGGTTGAACACCCCGTCCAGGAGCTCGGGGTGGGCGCTGAACAGGTGGTCGTAGAACCGGCGGGCGATCTCGCCGATGTTGTCGGCGACCGGTGCCAGCGTCGCCTCCACCACCGGACGGGCGCGATCGGACAGCACGTGGACCTCCCCCTGGTGTCGCGGCGGAACGGCCGCTTGCTCGGCCGCCCGCCGCCCATCCTGCGCCAGTCGCCGGGACCGCGCCCGCCGAGATCACGATTGCCCGTGGGACGGGCGCGACGCCTGTGACGGGTGCACTCGACACGCTGCCCCCGGTTGCCGCCCGAGCCCCCGCCCGCTGGCGACCCTGGGGCCATGACTCTCGCCTACTCCTACGGGACCGCTCACGCCGTCGTGATGGTCGGCTCGGTGGGCAGCGCGGAGGGCCTCGTCCCGCGGCAGATCGGGCCGGCGCACGCGACCATCGGCAAGGTGAACGGCCGCAGCCGCAAGGCGCTGTGCGGCGCCTACGTCGCGGTCGACGAGCAGACCGTGTGGCCGCCGGAGGACTACGACAGCTCCCAGCTGTGTGCGGAGTGCGCGGCGCTCGCCGTCCTCTGACCCGGCCTCGGCCGCCTCGCCCGGCCGGGCGGCGCCCTCCTCCCTCTCAGCCCCGTGCCGGGGGGAGCTGTCCGGCTGCGGCCAGGATGCGTCCGGCGTTCGCCGGTGCGAAGAAGTCGGCCGGTGACTCGACCCCGGCGTTGACCCGCGCGAACTGGTCCATCGCCTCCTGGTTGCCGTGGGCGGCGGCGAGCAGCCGCTGGAGGTCCGGCGGCGGTGGCTGCAGCGAGGCGAACCCGAGGGTGAACTCGTACATGGCCGCGACCTGCTCGTCCCGTCTCGACCGGTACTCCTCCATGGCGGCGTCGAAGGGCCGGTCCCCGGAGAGGACGTCGTGCAGTGCCGTGGCGCAGAGTTCGGCGTCCCGGAAGGCGTCCTGGATCCCCTGGGCGGTCACGAAGTCCTTGGTGTAGCCGGCGTCGCCCACCAGCGCCCAGCCGGGCCCGTGGGGCCTGCGGAAGAAGTTGGGCACCACGGCGCCCACCAGGCGTTCCTCGCGAGTGGCCGCGCGGACCCGGTCGGCGAACCGCGGCGCCAGGTCGAGGGTCCGCAGGTAGGCGCCCTCGAGGTCCCTCTTGTTCGCCTCGAACTCCGCGTACGGCCACCCGGCGATGACGAGCGCCAGGTCGTCGTTGGTCGGCCACGCGGCGAACGCCCGGTTCGGGCGGTCGTACGCCTCGAACCGGCCGTCCATCGGCAGACCGCTCCAGTAGGTGTAGTAGCCGCAGAGGAGCGGTGGCTGGTCGCGGTACTGCTCCGGCCGTACGGCACGGGCCACGAGCGAGTGCAGGCCGTCCGCGCCGACCACCACCCGGGCGCGCTCGGTGACGGCCCGGCGGTCGTCCCTGCCGTGGCCTCGGACCCCGACGACCGATCCGTCCTCGACGACGAGGTCGTCGACCGTGAAGCGCTCCCGGACCTCCGCTCCCGCCTCGGCCGCCGCCTCGACCAGCAACTGGTCCAGGACCGTCCGGCGCGGGGCGTACGCGACGGGCGAGTCGGGGGTCCCCGGTGCCCCGGAGAGCGTGAAGTCACCGAAGTCGAACGCGTACGTGCCGATCGGCGGACACCCGGTGGCGAGGACACGGTCGAGGAGCCCCCAGCGCCGGAGCGCGGCGACCCCCGGGGGGTGGACCAGGTGCGTGGAGACCGTGTCGCTGGGGAAGGCCGACCGGTCGACGACCAGCACGCGGTGCCCCTGGCGGGCCAGCAGCATCGCAGTGGGAGACCCGGCACACCGCGCGCCGACGACGATGACGTCGTACCGGTCCTCGCCCATGTCGCACCGCCCAGGCGTGAGATCCCCGGACGCAGCAGGTCCCTGCGGAGAGAACGGTAGCGCCGGATCGCCCGGGGGTGACCGGCTGCGTGCGCCCGGGGAGCGGCGGTCAGCCCCCGGCCACCGACGGCAGCACCTGGACGACCGCGCCGTCGGAGACCGGGGTGTCCAGGCCCCCGGAGAACCGGACGTCGCCGCCGTCGACGTAGACGTTGACGAACCGGCGCACCGCACCGGCCTCGTCCCGGATCCGGCGGCCCAGCAGCGGGTGGACGGCGTCCAGCGTGTCCAGCAGGTCGGCCAGCGTGCCGCCGCCGGGCTCGACCTCCAGGTGCTTGGCGCCGCCGGCCAGGTCGGCCAGCACCCCGGGCAGCACCACCTCGACCGCCATGGTCAGATCCGGGCGGCGCGGACGACGAGCACGTCCGGCAGGTGGTCGGCGACCAGGGTGAAGGTGTCGCCCTCGTCGGCACTGGCGTAGACGCAGCCGTCCCGGGTGCCGACGTAGAGGCCGGTCGGGTCGCCCTCGTCGGCGCAGAAGCCGTCCCGCATGACCGCCGCCCAGAACCGGTCCGGCAGGCCCGCGCCCAGCTCCGTCCAGGTCTCCCCCGCGTCCCGGGTGCGGTGCACGCGCAGCCGGCCCCCCGGCGGCACCCGCTGCATGTCGGCCACCAGCGGCACCACCCAGGCCGTGCCCGGGGTGGACGGCGAGGCGACGACGGGGAAGCCGAAGTCGGCGGGCAGGCCCTCGGCGATCGACGTCCAGGCCTTCCCGGCGTCGTCGGTGCGGAAGACGCCGAAGTGGTTCTGCGCGTACATCCGCTCGGGACCGGACGCGTCGACGGCGACCTTGTGCACGCACTGGCCGTACTCGGGCGGGGGCTCGGGCAGGAAGACGGCGCTGATGCCGGAGTTGCGCGGCGTCCAGCCGGTGGCGCCGTCCTCGCTCACGTAGACCCCGCCGGTGCTCATCGCGATGGTCACCCGGTCCGAGGCGGGGTCGGGCAGCACGGTGTGCACCGCCCCTCCCCCGCCGCCGGGCTCCCAGGTCGGCCGGTGCGGGTGGTCCCACAGGCCGCGGACCAGGTCGAACGTGCAGCCACCGTCGGTGCTGCGCCACAGCGAGTGCGGCTCGCAGCCGGCCCACACGACGTCGGGCCGCCCGACGCTGTCGGGGCGCAGCTGCCAGACGCGGGCCAGGGCCGCCCCGGTGTCCTCGGGGAAGCGGATGGCGCCGGCCTCGGTCTCCTGCCAGGTCGCGCCGAGGTCGTCGGACCGCATGACCGTCGGCCCCCAGTGCCCGTACTGGATGCCGGCCAGCACGCGCGGGGACGGGCCTCGGGTGTCGATCGAGACGGCCGCGACCTCCTGGGCGAGCAGGTGCGGGTCGCCCAGGGTCCAGGTGCGGCGGTCGTCGTCGCTGCGGGCCAGCCACAGGCCCTTGCGCGTGCCGATGGCGAGCAGGTCGGTCATGGCGCCCTCCGGGGGTCGGCGGGGCGCGACGCGCCCCTCGGACGGTCAGACCGTCCGAGGGGCGAGAACTCAGCGGCGGGTTGCCCCGCCGGTCGGCTGGTCGGGACCGGGGGCATCGGTGGTGCGCCCGTCGGCCACGTGGCCGTCGGTGGTGCGCCCGTCGGCGTGCCGGCCGTGCTGGTCGGCCAGGCCCGGTGCCAGCTTCTCGGCCTTGGCGCGCAGCTGCTCGGCCGCGGAGGCGTGCTCGCCGGCGCGGGCCGCCCGCTCCCGGGCCTCCTGCTCGGCCAGCCGGGTCCGCTCCTCGACCTCGGCGCGTTCGCGCCGGGCGCGGGCCGCCTGCTCCTCGGCGGCCGCCTGCTCCTTCTCCGCCTGCGCCCTGCGGAGCTCGGCCTCGCGCAGGTGGTCGCGGGCCTGCTCCCGCTTGCGGGCCCCGTTGATCCGATTGCGCTTCGCCATGGCGAGAGCCAGCGCAGCCAGCAACGCGACGACGACCACGACGATCAGCACGATCACCCAGGTGTCCACGACACTCTCCTCGCGCTCGGGGGACGGAGGTGATCATTCCCCGGGCGTGGCGCGGGGAAACGCTCAGGTGAGCGCGCTGCCGGCCCGCCACTCCTCCCAGGGGATGGTCCAGTCGTAGACGTCCGAGCGCAGCGTCCCGGCGTCGGAGCCGCGGATCTCCACGACGTCGCCGGGCTGGGAGAAGTCGAAGAACCAGCGGGCGTTCTCGGTGGAGAGGTTGATGCAGCCGTGCGAGACGTTCTCACGGCCCTGCTGGGCCACCGACCAGGGCGCGGCGTGCACGAACTCGCCGCTGTCGGAGATGCGGACGGCGTACTCCACGGGCGTGCGGTACCCGTCGGGGCTGTCGACCGGGACGCCGTAGGTGCTGGAGTCCATGACGCGGTGGCGGTTCAGCTCGGTGACCACGTGCGCGCCGTTGTAGCTCGGGTTGTCCGGGCTGCCGGCGCTCATCGGGAAGGTCTGCACCAGCTGGTCGCCGTCATAGACCTCCATCTGGTGGGTGTCCGCGTCGGCGATCGACACGTGCCGCTCGCCGATGCGGAAGGAGACCGTGCGGTCGGTCTCGCCCCACACCCCGTTGCCCAGGTGGACGCCGTAGAGGTCGGCCTCGAGCGTGACGTCGGTGTTCTCGGGCCAGTACGCCGACGGGCGGAAGTGCACCTCGGTGTCGCTGAACCAGTTCCAGACCCCGTCGGTCGGGGTCGAGCTCTCCACCTCGAGCCGGTCCTCGACGGCGGCCTTCTCGGTGACCGGCTCGTCGAAGTAGACGCGGATGGGCATGCCGACGCCGACGGTCTGCCCGTCCAGCGGTCCGATGGACGGCGTCAGCTGCTCCTCGGGGGTGACGGTGGTGAAGGTGGTCGCGGCCTCGGCGGGCGCGCTCTCCCCCTCGGCGGTGGCGGTCAGCGTGTAGGTGGCGCCGTAGGACAGCGGGGTGTCCGGCGTCCAGACGTCGACGGCCGGGTCCTCGGGTGAGTCGGCCACCGAGCCGGGCACCTCGGCGCCGGCACCGTCGACGACGGCCACCGCGGTCAGCTCGCCGTCGGTGACGGAGATCTCCAGGGGGACCGTCGGTGAGACGTCGGTCGCACCGTCGGCCGGCGAGACCTCGACCGCGACCGGCCCCGGCTGCGCGGTCGTCGGCGCCGCCGCCGTCGCGTCGTCCCCGCTACCTCGGCAGCCGGCCAGCAGGACCAGTGCCGTCGCCGTGACCAGCGCCGACGTCCCTCTCATCGCGATCCCCTCCGCGTCCTGGGCAGCCGTCATCCCGCGACGACCGTTGCACCGACCCACCAGTGTCCACGTCGGCATCGCGACGGCAGCGGCCGTCGAGCTGCGGGACCACCTCGCCGGCCGACCGGAGGGCGCTGGTATCGTTCTCGGCTGTCGCCCGGCGCAACCGGAAGACACGCGCCATTAGCTCAATTGGCAGAGCAGCTGACTCTTAATCAGCGGGTTCGGGGTTCGAGTCCCTGATGGCGCACCCACCTCGACCAGCGGCTCCTCCCTCACGGGACGGGGCCGCTCCGTCGTTCCGGGGTCCGGCCGGCGGTGTGCGCAGATGCGTCGTCTCCAGCGCCGGAACTGCGCACCAGCGCACACCGTGTCCCGCACCTCCCCCGTTCGGGCTCTCACCGGCCGGATCGCTGGCGCGCCGCCACCGGACCTGCGGAGATCCCCGCAGACCGACCTCACCTACGACGGGGGATCCATGACCTTCGGCAACGCCGTGCGCAGCGTCTCCCACCAGTACGCCGGGCTCACCGGCCGGGCCCGCCGCTCGGAGTACTGGTACTTCGTCCTGTTCACGGTCCTCGTGTACGTGGCCGCCGCGGTGGTCGACGCCGTGCTCGGCATCCCGGTGTTCACCATGCTGACGGTGCTGGCGCTGCTCGTGCCCACGCTGGCGGTCAGCGTGCGGCGGCTGCACGACACCGGCCGCGGCGGCTGGTGGGTGCTGCTGTCCCTGGTGCCGTTCGGCGGCATCGTGCTTCTCGTCTTCGACTGCCTCGACAGCGAGCCGGGACCGAACCGCTTCGGCCCCTCGCCCAAGCAGCCCGTCGGCGGCCCCGCGTGGCCGCAGCAGCCGCCGGCCGCCTGGTCCTGACCGACCCGGCGGCACGCACGAGGGCGGTCTCCCCGGTCGGGGGCCGCCCTCGTCGCCATCCGGCCCCACCGGACCGCTCAGCCGCCGTCCCACCACCGGACAGCGGCCTCGGCCGGGGTCAGGCCGTCGAGCTCCACGGAGCGGTTGAGCTCCACGAGCTCCTCGGTGGTCAGCCGCGCGCTCACCGCGTCGAACGCGCCCTGCAGACCGTCCCAGCGCTCCAGGACGTCGGTGCGGACCAGTGGCACGACGTTCTCGTGCGGCTGGAGTCCCCGGTCGTCGGCCAGCAGCACGACCGGCGCGACCGCGAGCCGGGCGTCGGTCGTCTCGAGCAGGCCGACGTCGATCCGGCCCGCCACCAGCGCCTCCACCGTCGCCACCCGCGAGGGCATGGCCATCACCTCGCCGAACTCCAGGCCGTAGACCTCCCGCAGGCCCTGCAGGCAGAACGGCCGCTCCGGGCACTCCGGGGGGCCGCCGAAGCGCAGCCGGGGCGCCAGCGGGGCCAGGTCCGACAGCCGCTGGACGCCGTGCTCCCGGGCGAAGGACGTGGTCACGGCGAAGCCGTTCTGGTCCTCGGCCGCGGCCGCCCGGAGCACCGTCACGCCGTGCGGCCCGAGGGTGAGCCGCAGCGCGGCGTGCAGCTCGCCGGGCGAGCGTTCGCCGGGCGCGGTCTCCGGGCGGGCGAAGGCCAGCGCCGTGCCGAGGTAGTCGATGACGACGTGCACCACGCCCTGCCGCAGCGCCGGCGCGACGACCTCCCGGGTGCCGATGCCGTGGTCCACCACGACGGGCAGGCCGGCCCGGCGGGCGCCCTCGGCGTACACCTCCGCGAGGATCTGGTTCTCGTGGAAGTCGTAGGAGGCGATCCGGACGACCTCGGCCGTCGGCTGTGCCGCCGGGGACGGTGCCGCGGCCGGGCCGCCGCAGGCGGGCACCAGCGCGATCAGCAGGAGGACCGCCAGGACGCCCGCGGGCCGGGCACGGCGAGGTCGCACGGCGCCTCCTCCCCCACGCCGGGGTGTGCTCCCCGCGCAACGTAGCCGGAACCGGGACCAAAGGAGATGGTCACCACCCGCCTCCGGGGGCAGCGTTCGGCGGTATGGCCTCCCTGCCGCAGGCGCCGCTGCAGACGGCGCCCCCGCGACCGGGCGTCCGGCCGGCGCCGCCGCCCATCGCGCGCGTGCGCCGACGGCGGCGACCCTCCGGGGAGCCCCCACCGCTGCCCCGCCACCTCAACGCGTCGGGCAAGTGGTGGCTGGGCCTGAGCGCCGCGGTCGTCGTGCTGTGGGTCGTGGGCATCGTCACCGGGAGCAACGCCGTGGTCGACCTGGTCGACACCCGCGTGCTGCAGGCGATCAGCCAGGTGCGCTCGCCCGGCCTCACCCGGGTCGCGGAGGTCGCCGGCGGGCTGGCGACCCCGGTCGCGGTCAAGACCATCTGGCTGGTCACCATCGTGGTCCTCGTGGCGTCCCGGCGGTGGCGACACCTGCTGGTGTGGCTCGGGGTCTGCCTGCTGGTGCCCACCCTCGCCACCACGGCCGCCACCACGCTGCAGCGGCCCCGGCCCTACGGGGTGGAGATCCTCGGCCCGTGGTCGGGCTTCGCCATGCCGTCGGTGCCGATGACCGTGCTCACGGCCTCGCTGGTCGGCACCGTCTACGCGCTGGTCCCCGCCGGGCGGTGGCGGACGGTCGGCAAGTGGGTCGTCGTCGTCGTGCTCGCGGGAACCGCGGCGTCCCGGCTGTACCTGGCGCAGGACCACCCCACCGACGTGCTCGCCGGCGTGGTCCTCGGCGTGGCCGCACCGCTGTCGGCGTTCCGGCTGCTCACGCCGAACGAGGTCTACCCGGTGCGGTACCGCCGCGGGAGCCCCGCCCACCTGGACATGACCGGCGGCCGCGGCCAGGCGATCGTCCGCGCCCTGCAGGACCAGCTCGGCCTGGTCGCCACGCAGGTAACCCCCTTCGGCCTGGCCGGGTCCGGCGGCTCCACCCCGCTGAAGATCACGGTCAAGGCCGACCCCGGGCGCAGCGAGGGCGAGAGCTGCGTCTTCGGCAAGCTCTACGCGGCGACCCACCTGCGCTCCGACCGCTGGTTCAAGCTCGGCCGCACGCTGCTGTACGGGCGGCTCGAGGACGAGAAGCCGTACCACAGCGTCCGGCGCCTGGTGCAGTACGAGGACTACGTCCTCCGCCTGCTGTGGGACGCCGGGCTGCCCGTGCCGCACCCGATGGGGATCGTGGAGATCACCCCGGAGCGCGAGTACCTGCTCGTCGCCGAGTTCCTGACCGGGGCACGCGAGATCGGCGACCCCGACGTCGTCGTCGACGACGGGGTCATCGACCAGGGCCTGACCGTGGTGCGCCGGATGTGGGAGATCGGGGTGGCGCACCGCGACGTCAAGCCGGCCAACGTGCTGGTCCGCGACGGGACGCTGTTCCTCATCGACTCGGCGTTCGCCGAGGTGCGGCCGAGCCCGTGGCGGCAGGCGGTCGACCTCGCCAACATGATGCTGGTCCTGGCCCTCCGCACCGACGCGGCACGGGTGTACCGCCGCGCCCGCCTGCACTTCTCCGACGAGGAGATCGCGGAGGCCTTCGCCGCGACCCGCGGGCTGACCATGCCCAGCCAGCTGCGGCGGATGCTGCGGCAGCAGGGCCGGGACCTGCACGCGGAGTTCCTCGGGCTGCTGCCCTACCGGCTGCCGGCGGTACGGATCCAGCGCTGGTCCTGGCGACGGGCGGGCCTGACCGCGGCCACCCTGCTGGGCCTGGCGCTCGCCTCCGGCCTCGCCCTCAACGTGATCATGCGGCCCCCGCTGTGAGACCCCGGTGGCTGCCCCCCGCAGCGGCCCTCGCGGCCGCCCTGCTGGCCGGGTGCGCGGCGCCGGCGTCCCTGGGCAGCGACGAGCTGGCCTGCCGGGCCGGGGACCGCGGCGAGCCCGCCAGCGGGGTGGTCCTCATGGCGCAGGCGGTGCCCTCCGCGTCCTGGCTGCCGTGCCTGGACGCCGTCCCGCTGGGCTGGCACCTGGCCGGTGTCGAGATCCGCAACGGCTCCGGCGAGTTCTGGCTGGACTCCGACCGGGACGGCGTCCGGGCCATCGAGGCGCGGCTGACCGCGTCCTGCGACACCCGGGACGCCACCGAGATCCCGAGCGACCGGGAGGGTCTCCGCCGCTTCGAGCAGGTGGTCCAGGTCCGACCCCGGTACGTCGGCACCCGGTTCTACGTCTTCGACGGGGGGTGCCTCGCCATGGTCTTCCAGCTCTCCGGCGACTACCGCGCCGAGCCCCTGGCGGTGGCCACCGAGAGCATCGACGCGGTGCCCCGCGCGGACGTGGCGGCGCACGTGCACGAGCAGAGCGGCGGCCGGCTGCACCTCGACGGCCCTGCGGCGCAGGACGGGACGCCGTGACCGCCGCCGCACCGGTCGCCGAGCAGCGGTCCGGCCGGCCACGGTGGCGCCGGGTGCTGGGGGCGCTGCTGTCGGTCGCGCTCGTCGTCGCCGTCTTCGCGTGGTTCCTGCCGCAGTTCACCAGCCTGTCCGACGTCTGGACCGCGGTCCGGGGCATGACCACCGTCGAGGTCGCCGTCCTGCTGCTGGCCGCCGTCTGGAACCTCGCCACGTACCAGTTCGTGATGGTCGCGACGATGCCGGGCCTGACCCTGCGGCAGGCCACCGTCTCCATCCAGACGACGACGGCGGTGGCCAACACCGTGGTCGGTGGCGCGGCCCTCGCCCTGGGACTGACCTACGCGATGAACGCCTCGTGGGGCTTCTCCCGGTCCCGCACGTCGGTGTCCCTGCTGGTCTCGGGGCTGTGGAACAACTTCGTCAAGCTGGGGATGCCGGTCCTCGCCCTCTCCCTGCTGGCCTTCTCCTCCCCACCGAGCGCCGGCCGCCTGGCCGCGGGCCTGGCCGGCGTGGCCGGGTTGGTGGCCTCCGTGGTGGTCCTCGGCCTGCTGCTGCGCAGCCGGGAGACCGCGGCCCGCATCGGGACGGTCGCCGGCCGGGCCGCCTCGGCGCTGCTGCGCCTCGTGCACCGTCCGCCGGTGCACGGCTGGGAGCGGGCCACGAGCAGGTTCCGCGACCGGACCGCGCTGCTGCTGCACGCCCGCTGGCACTGGATCACGCTGGCCACCGTCGTCAGCCACCTCTCGCTGTTCCTCGTCCTGCTGCTCGCGCTGCGGTTCGCCGGGGTGAGCGGCAGCGCGGTCGGCTGGACCGAGGCGCTGGCCGTCTTCGCCTTCGCCCGGCTGCTCACCGCCGTCCCGTTCACCCCGGGCGGGCTCGGCGTGGTCGAGCTGGCCCTGATCACCGGGTTGTCCGCGGCCGGCGGGGCCCGCGCCTCGGTGGCCGCGGCGGTCCTGGTCTACCGCGCCCTGACCTACGTCCTCCCCATCCCGCTCGGCCTGGCCACCTACGTCTTCTGGCGGCGGAACAGGTCGTGGCGGCGGACGCCGAACTCCGCGCCGCGCACGGAGCTGGTCCCGGAGACGGTGTAGCCGCCGCTGGCAGGATGGCTCCCCGGCCCGCGAGCGGGAGGAGGTCCGACCCGTGTCCCTCGTGCGCCACGCCGTCCCGGCCCCGCTGCGCCCGTTCGTCGCGGCGGCGCACGGCTACCGCTCCCCCGCCATGCCGGCGGGGCTGCACCGGGGGTTGCCCTCGCGCCACCTCACGCTGGTCGTGGAGCTGGCCGCACCGCTGCGGGTCAGCGGCACCGGGACCGCGGTGGCCGCCCACGCCGTGGTCGGCGGTCTGCACACCCGGGCGGCGCTCATCGACGCCACCCGCCCCCAGGACGGCCTGCAGTACGCCCTCTCCCCGCTGGCGGCGAGCGCCCTCCTCGGGCTGCCCGCCGCCGAGCTCGCCGAGCGGTCGGTCGACCTGGCCGACGTGATCGGCCCGGCGGCGGACCGGCTCGTCGACGACCTGGCGGCGGCCGGCGGCTGGACGGAGCGCTTCGCCCGGCTCGACGCGGCCCTGCTCGGCCGGCTCTCCGGCGGGGTCGCCCCCGTACCGCCGGAGGTGCGGGAGGCCTGGCGGCTGGTGCACCGCAGCGCCGGCCGCTGCCGGGTCGAGGACCTCGCCGCGCACGTCGGCTGGAGCCGGCGGCACCTGGGCGAGCGGTTCCGGCTCGCCACCGGGCTCACGCCCAAGCAGGCGGCGCGGATCGCCCGCTTCGAGGCCACCCGGCGGCTGCTGGCCGACCCGGGCCGCCCGTCGCTGGCCGAGGTCGCCGCCCGGTGCGGCTACGCCGACCAGCCGCACCTGGCCCGGGAGTGGCGGGCGCTGGCCGGGTGCAGCGTCAGCACGTGGCTGCGCGAGGAGCTCCCGTTCGTCCAAGACACCGGCGCCCCGGTCGCGGGAGGCTCCGGGTCATGACTCCTCCGACGACCACCGCCCCCGCGCCCACCGTGTGGCCGAGCGTCGGCTTCACCGACGTCGACGCCGGCATCCGCCTCCTCACCGAGGGGCTCGGCTTCACCGTCACCGCCTGCTACCGCGACGACGACGGCACCGTCGCGCACGCCGAGGCCCGCTGGCCGGACGGCGGCGGCGTCATGTTCGGCAGCCGCGGCAAGCCCGGCGACTGGGGCGCCCTCGGCCCGCAGGGGGTCTACGTCGTCGCGGCCGAGCCGGCCACCGTCGACGTCGCCTGGGAGCGCGTCCGCGGCCTGCCCGGGGTCGAGGTGCTGCAGGAGCTGCACGACACCGACTACGGCTCCCACGAGTTCGGCGTCCGCGACGCCGACGGCAACCTCTGGACGGTCGGCACCTACCGCGGCGCCTGACCGGGCAACGGGGACGCCCGGGACACCAGCCAGCCCAGCGCCACCTGCCACAGGACGAAACAGGCGAGCGCACCGAGCCACCCGGCGGGCGTGATCCCGACGAGCACCGGGCGCGGGACCACGGCCACCGAGCACAGCGCCGCGACGCCGGCCAGCCACACGGCCAGCGCCGCCCAGCGGTAGCGGGGCGCGCGGCTGGGGCGGACGGCGATGCCCAGGGCCGACAGGTCCTCGGGCGGGTGCCGGCGCAGCATGCGCCGCCGGGACCGGTAGACGAGCACCCCGGGGTACCGCTCGGCCAGCACCCGCTCGCACCGGCGCCGGCGGCGCGCGGAGAGGCGGACGCGGCGGGGCAGGCTGACGGCCTGGACGCGGGCCGCGGCGGCGCGGAACCCGGTGTCGCCCAGCACGATCCGGCCGCGGGCCGCGACCACCGCCGTCACGTCCCCCCAGCCGGTCCCCAGGCCGGTGTGGCTGGGGTGGTACCAGCCGTAGAGGCCGCAGGTGCAGCCGCGCGCCGGCGGCCGGTGCTCGTCGTCCACCGTGCACTGGGCGTGCTCGACCGGCCAGCTCCACGGACCGGCGGCGACGTGCACCGGCGGGCGCAGCCCGTCCTCGGCCAGGCGGAACCTCCGGTAGCCGCGCAGCTCCCCCGGGACCAGCGCCGGCGGGTCCGCGGCGGGGTCGGCCGGGAGGGTCACGCCGGTGCGGGGGCGGGTGCGGCCGGGACCGGTTCGGGCGCCGGGCTCGGTGCGGCCGGCGCCGGCTCGGCCAGCGGCTCGCACTCGATCTCCCGGCGTTCGGGGCCGATGTCGCCGGCCACGCAGGGCCGGGCGGCCGGGACGGTCCGGGGTGTCAGCGGTGCGGTCGGCGTGTCCATCGACGGCTCCTCGCCCGTGCGGGTCGGCCTTCCCGATGGTCCCAGTCAAGCACCGGAGGCGCGGCCGTGGGGCACCCCGCGGCGGCCGGACGTCGCGCCGTCCGGCGGCTCCTCCTCCCCCGCTCGGCTGGCGTCCCGAGGGAAGCCGAGCGCCACCCGGAGGTCGACCATGCCACTGCAGTCGTCGCCGGGTGGCCGGTCGGGGGCCGCGCGGCTCGGGCTGGGGCTCGCCGCCGTCGGCCGGCCCGGCTACATCACGCTGGGCCGGGACGCCGACCTGCCCGCCCACCGGTCGCCCGCGGCGCTGGAGGAGCGGGCACACGCACTGCTCGACGCCGCCACGTCCGCCGGGATCCGGTACGTCGACGCCGCCCGGTCCTACGGCAGGGCCGAGCACTTCGTGGCGTCGTGGCTGCGCGGTTCCGCCGCCCGGCCGTTCGTGGCGAGCAAGTGGGGCTACCGCTACACCGCCGGGTGGCGGACCGACACCGATCACCACGAGGTGGAGGACCACAGCCGGCAGGCGTTCGAGCGCCAGTGGGCGGAGACCCGGGAGCTGCTCGGCCCCTGGCTGCGGCTCTACCAGGTCCACTCGCTCACGGCCGACAGCCCGCTGTGGGCTGACCGGGCGCTGCTCGCCGCGCTGGCCGAGGTGCGGGCCGGCGGCCTGGAGCTCGGCTTCTCGACCTCAGGACCGGAGCAGGCCGACGCCGTCCGCCGGGGTCTGGGGCTGACCGTGGACGGTCAGCCCCTGTTCACCAGCGTCCAGACGACGTGGAACCTCCTCGAGCGGTCGGCCGGCGAGGCCCTGGCCGAGGCGCACGCCGCCGGAGCGCGGGTCGTCGTCAAGGAGGCGCTGGCGAACGGGCGCCTCACCGCTCCGGGGTCGCCCGAGACCACCGGGCTGGAACCGGTCGCCCACGAGGAGCGGGTCGGCGTGGCCACCGTGGCCCTCGCCGCGGCGCTGGCGCAACCGTGGGCCGACGTCGTGCTGAGCGGGGCGGTGACCGTGTCCCAGCTCGCCTCGAACGTGCGGGCGACCGAGCTGGCCCTGGGACCGGACGTCGCCGACCTCGTCGTCCCCGAGTCCGCGGCCGAGTACTGGGGCCGGCGCAGCCGGCTGCCCTGGCACTGACCCCGCCGGTCAGGACGGCGTGCGTGCGGGGGGTCGGGTCTGCTCGCGCGGCGTCGGGGTGCCCCGGACCTTCCGCCAGAGCCAGCTCGACGGCACCCGGCGGCCGCTGACCACGTACGCGCGGACCGCGTCGACGATCAGGGTGCGCTCCAGCGCCCGCCGGGCGGCCGGCCAGCCGGCCAGCAGGAGCTCGTCCCCGGCGGCCAGCACGACGTCGGGTCCCGGTGCCAGCGTGGCGCCGTTCCTGCGGAGCAGGAGCAGCGGCACGGCGTGGAGGCACTCGTCGCGGTCCTCCGGGTTGCGCAGCAGGTCGCCGAGCCGGGCCTCCCCCGAGGCCAGCCACGGTGTCAGGGCCGGGGCCTCCCGATCGGTGAGCCGCACCTTCCACAGCGCCTGCAGGTGTTCCCCGCACAGGGCGGTGAGCCGGTCGACCAGCTCCGCGGCCCACTCGTCCCCGAGCGCCGGCATCTCCCGCAGGAAGCGCCACAGCAGCGGGGTCGACAGCTGCGCGTAGACCTCGTGCGCGATCTCCTCGGTCGGGACGAGGAGCGCGTCGAGCTCCATCGCGGCGAACAGCGGCGCGCTCGACGGCACGTTCTGACGGGCGGCGAGGAACAGGGTCGGGTTGATCCGGCGGGCGGTCTCCACCAGCGAGAGGTTGGTGATGTCGTTGTCGGTCCCGGCCACGAAGCCCACGGCCTCCTCGAGCCCCACCGCCGCCAGCACGCCGGCCTCGTAGCCGCCGGCCACGACGACGTCGTCCACGTCGTCGTGCGGGCTCGGGTCGATGACGGTCACGTCGATGCCCTCGGCGCGCAGGTCCTCGGTGAGCTCGCGGCCGAGCCGGCCGTAGCCGCACACGACCCAGCGGCCGCCGCGCGGTGGCGAGGCCCGGTGGGGCAGCGGGGCGCCGGGCCCGCTCTCGAGCCAGGTGAGCAGCTGGTAGGACGCCGGTGCCCGCAGCGCGAGCTGCACGTGGTCGCCGAACAGGTCGAACGGGTTGACCACGCTCGGCGAGCCGAAGACCCGCATCCGCTCGGCCATGACGTCGGTCGTCGCCCGGGCGATGACCGGGATGTCGGGACGCAGCAGCGCGGTGGTCATGACGACGGCGAGGTTGGCCTCGTCGTCGTCGGTGAGCGCGACGACGGCCTCGCAGCACGGGTGGTCCAGGCCCGCGACGCCGAGGTGCCCGGGGTCTCGGGCGTCGGCGGCGAGCCCGGGGACGTCGCCGTGGTAGGACTCGAGCTCCAGACCGTCGATCCGCTCGGGGTTCCGGTCCAGGACGACGACCCGGCGGCCCAGGGCGTCCATCGAGTGCCCGAGCAGCTCGCCGGCGCGCCCGTAGCCCGCGATCAGGACGAACGGCTCGGACAGCCGGGCCACCTTGCGGGTGAACTGCTGCAGCGCCAGCGCGGAGCGGAACGCCCGGTCCTGCAGCAGGCCGAGCAGCGAGCCGATCGCGTAGGCCCAGCCGACCACCGTGAGGTAGATCGAGATGGTCAGCCACATGCGCTGGTTGTAGGTGAACGGGTAGGGGATCTCGCCGAAGCCGATCGTCGTCGCCGTGTAGCTCATGACGTAGATGGCGTCGAAGAAGCCCATGTCCCACGGCCGGCCCTCGGCGTCCTGGCCGGGGATCACCGTCAGGCCCACCACGCTGATCGAGAAGATCCCGATCAGCACGATCAGCGGCGCCCGCATCCGGCGCAGGACCAGGAAGACCGTCTCGGAGGCCCGGTTGGCCGACGCGGCGGCCGCCAGCAGCCGGGCGCGGCGGGCCCGCCGCTCCTCCTCCTCGCGCCGGTTGCGGCGCGCCCAGAACGTCAGCAGGGGATTGCCCACGGCGGCCTCCGGCTCACCCGCGGTGGAAGGAGACGGTCTCGATCACGAGCAGGACGACGGAGACGAGGTTGGCCAGCAGCGCGCCCCCGGACAGGGACACGACGCTCGCCGTCCAGCCCTCGGTCATGCCGGCCGACGAGACGTACTCGGCGTAGCCGTACATGAGGGCCGCCCCGACCAGCTGCAGGACCGCGACGATGCTGGTCGCCAGGTGCACGGCCCCGATCTGGGTGCGGTCGCCGAACTTCAGCACCAGGGCGATGAGGTTGACCACGACCGCGGCGAAGAGCTCGTAGGGGTTGTGCAGGTCGGGGTCGCGCATGTCGCCGAGGAAGAAGCCGAAGTTCAGCGTGGCGGCGAGCAGGACGAAGAACCCGAAGACCACCTTCTCCAGGTTCACCCGGACCCCCTCCGACACCGACGCGACGAGGAGTGAGCATCCCCGTCCCGGACCTCCCGCGCTACCGACGGCGCAGCAGCGGCAGCACCACGGCGTCGACGAGCTCGGTGACGACGGCGGCGTCCAACGTGCGGCCGGTGACCAGCCAGCGCAGCGCCAGCACCGCCGGGCCGACCTCGGCGGCGACCGAGCGGCCCGCGCCGGGAGGGATCTCGCCGCGCTCCACCGCGCGGCCGACGACGGTCTCCCAGGCCCCGTCCCAGTTGGCCAGCGGGAGGCGGCGGCAGCCCTCCTGCAGCACCGGGTCGTCGATGACGGCGCCGAGCAGGCTGCGGATCGCCCGCCCCGAGGGACCGCCGAAGAGCTCGACGACCTCGGTCAGGACGGCGATCAGGTCCTCCCGCAGGCGGCCGGTGTCGGGGACCTCCAGCACCGGGGCGCCCACGACGTCCATGACGCTGAGCAGCAGCTCGGCCTTGCTCGACCAGCGCCGGTAGATCGTCGCCTTGCCGACCCCCGCGGCCATGGCGACGGCGTCCATCGTCAGCCCCGCGTAGCCCGTGCGGCCGAGGACCTCGACCACGGCCGAGGCGATGGCCGCGTCACGGGCGGCGTCCAGCCGGCGCCCCCCGGTCCGGTGCGGCTCGAGTGGACGGGCTGGACGGTTTCGTAACACTGTGTCACCGAGCGAACGTAACCCGTGGTGCGGTACGGCGCAGGACGGAGCTCCCGCCTCCCTCGGAGGGACTGTGCGCAGTGGAACCTGCACGTTCCGCGCACGTCGGCCTACGGTCGCCGGACACCGCGCACGCCGGGAGCACCCGGGCGAGGAGGACGATGGAACGACGCTTCGACTGGGCCTCGCCGAGCTCCCGGCGGGTCCTGTCCGCCGCCCTCGACGCCCTCAGCGAGGTCGGCTACGACGGGCTCACGGTGGCCGACGTCCGGGTCCGCGCCGGTCCCGCCGGAGCGCTGCTGGAGGAGGCCGACCTCGTTGAGGTGGTGGCCACCGCCCTGGAGCAGGTGCGGGTCTTCCCGCCGCCGGAGCCGACCGGGGACCTGCGCGCGGACCTGGTCGCGCTGCTGCGGCCGTGGCTGGCCCGCCGGCGCCGCGACGAGCTGGCGGTCTCCGCCGTGCTCAGCGCCGCCGAGTGGGACCCGCGGATCAAGCGCGCCGTCGTCCGGGCCTTCGACCGTCCCCTGGCCCAGGCGGTGGGGACGCTGCTGGCCGGCGCCGTGGCCGACGGGCGGGTCGCCGCGACGCGGGTGCACACGCTCAACTGGATCCTCCGCGGGCTGGCGCTGGACCGGCTGCGCGCGGCCAACCCGCGGTGCCCGGTCGACCTCGACGAGCTGGTCGACCACCTGGTCGCAGGCCTGGCTCCCGAGGGCCGCACCGCCTGAGTGAGCGACGCGGCGGGGCCGGTCGCGGTCCCCCGCGGCCGGCCCCGTGCGTCCCCCTCGACCCGGGCCGCCGTCCCCCACGGCGTCCCCCGGTCGTCGTGCCACCGGTCGCGCCGTTCCCCAAGGCGTCCCCGGCCCGGCCGGTGCACCGTTCCCCCCGGTGCCCCGGTCGTCCCCCGTTCCGGCCGGCACCGCCGTCCCCCACGGCGGTGCCGGTCGTCCTGCCCGGCGGCGTCGTCCCCCACGACGCCGCCGGTCGAACCGGCCGGCGGCTCCGTCCCCCCGTGCGATGGAGACGCCGGCTGCCTGTCAGGCCCCGCAGGGCCGGCTCACCGCGACTCGCCGGCGCGCTGCGCGGCGCTGACGACGAAGTCCAGTTCGCTGGTGGCGCCCTCGACCAGGTCGGCGGTCGTCGTCGCCGGCAGGCCGGCGGTCAGCAGCAGGTGGTCGGTGCCGCCCGGCGCCAGGGACGCCGCGTTCGGCAGCACGACGTCGGCGACGATCGGCCCGGCGTAGTGGCGCGTGGTCGTCCCACCGCAGACCCAGTCGCCGTCCACGGGCGCCCACGCCTCGGAGCAGGAGTCCACCGCCAGCTGCAGGCCGTTGACCCGGTCGGTGTCGAGCACGCTGGAGTCCGTGGCCACCGAGCCCAGCCGCAGCTCCGACAGCGCCGCCGTCCCGTCGTTGACCAGGTCGATCGGCGAGCTCTCCCCGTCGCCGGCCAGGAACACGCCCTGGTCGAACAGCGACAGCGTGGCGGTGTGCGCGGCCTCGGTGAGCGCGATGGACAGCACCCCGGTGTCGGTCCGGCTGATCACCGGCGTGGTGCTGTCGGTGAACGTGCCGTAGGTGCCGAGCCCGGCGACGCCGGCGGCGGCCCCGAGGACGACGACCGACGCGGCGATCCGCGCCCGCGTGCGGCGGGGCTGTCCTGCGGCAGTGGCGGTCACGGTCTCTCCTCGGTGCCGGTCGTCGTGGTGACGGTCGTCGTGGTGACAGGGAGGACTCTGCTGACCGAACCGCAGGCTCCCCGCCCGGGAACCGCAAGGAACCCGCAAGATCGCGGCGCCGGAAGTGACGCGACCCGCGCGCGGTTGTGCGGCGCGTGGACAGGGACGTCGAGGTCGTCGTCATCGGCGCGGGGCAGGCCGGGCTGAGCGCGGCGCACCACCTGGCGCGGCAGGGGTTCGCGCCCGGTCGCGGCTTCGTCGTCCTGGACGGCGAGGCCTCCGCCGGTGGCGCCTGGCAGCACCGGTGGCCGTCGCTGACCCTGGCCCGCACCCACCACGTGCACGACCTGCCCGGCCTGCCGTTCCCGCCGGCGGGGGACGACGTCCCCGCGGCCGCGGCGGTCCCCGCCTACTTCGCCGACTACGAGCGGCACTTCGCGCTGCCGGTGCACCGGCCGGTCCGGGTGCTCGCCGTCCGCCGCACCCCCGACGACCGGTTCCGCGTCGAGACGACCGACGGCGACCGGACCGCGGACGCCGTCGTCAACGCCACCGGCACCTGGACCCGCCCGTTCGTGCCGCGCTACCCGGGACAGGAGCTCTTCCGCGGCCGCCAGCTCACCCCGGTCGACTACCGGGGCGCCGCGGAGTTCGCCGGGCAGTCGGTGGTCGTGGTGGGCGGCGGGGCCTCGGCGGTGCAGCTGCTCGGGGAGATCGCCGAGGTCGCCGACACCACCTGGGTGACCCGGCGCCCGCCGGTCTGGCGCGAGGAGCCGTTCGGGCCGCACGAGGGCCGGGCGGCGGTCGCGCTGGTCGAGGACGCCGTCCGCGCGGGCCGGTCCCCGGGCAGCGTCGTCGGCGTCACCGGGCTGGTCGTCACGCCGTGGGTGCGGGCGGCGCGGGAGCGCGGCGTCCTCGACCGGCTGCCGGTGTTCGACCGCCTCACCCCGGACGGCGTGGCGTGGGACGACGGCCGGTTCGTCCGCGCCGACGCCGTCCTGTGGGCCACCGGCTTCCGGGCGGCGCTGGGGCACCTGGCGCCGCTGGGCCTGCGCGGACCGGGCGGCGGCATCCGGATGGCGGGCACGCACGTGGCCGGTGAGCCGAGGGTGCACCTGGTCGGCTACGGCCCCTCGGCGAGCACGGTCGGCGCCAACCGGGCCGGGCGCGAGGCCGCGGTTGCGCTGCGCCGGCTGCTGCACCCCGGGGCCGCCCTGCCGCGGACGGCGTAGCGGCCCCATCCGGCCCGCCGACTTCACGCGATCTCGTACGGATCCGCGGCTCGCAGCGTGCGAGGTCGCGCGATCTCGACGTGGTGGGGGGAGCTCGGGGACCGTTCAGGGTCGGTCCAGGGCGTTCCCGGATACCCGCGGGCGCCGGCGGCCGACAGCCTCGACGCCATGACCTCCCCGACCTCTCGCGGCCCGGTGACCCCGTGATCGCCGCGCACCGCCTCACCAAGACCTACGGCGACCGCACCGCGGTCGACGGCATCGACTTCACCGTCGAGCCCGGCCGGGTGACCGGCTTCCTCGGCCCCAACGGCGCCGGCAAGTCGACGACGATGCGGATGGTGCTCGGGCTGGACCGGCCCACGTCCGGCAGCGTCACCGTCAACGGCCGCCGCTACGCCGACTACCCCGCGCCGCTGCGCGAGGTCGGCGCGCTGCTGGAGGCCCGCGCCCTGCACCCGGGCCGCTCGGCGCGCGACCACCTGCGCTGGATGGCGGCCAGCAACGGCATCCCGCGCACCCGCGTCGACGAGGTGCTCGACCTGGTCGGCCTGACGTCGGTGGCCGGGCAGCGGGTCGGCCGGTTCTCCCTCGGCATGGGCCAGCGGCTGGGCATCGCGGCCGCGCTGCTGGGCGACCCGCCGGTCGTCGTCCTCGACGAGCCGGTCAACGGCCTGGACCCCGAGGGCATCCGCTGGGTGCGCACCCTGGCCCGCGACCTGGCCGCCGAGGGCCGCACGGTGTTCGTCTCCAGCCACCTGATGAGCGAGATGGCACTGACCGCCGACCACCTGGTGGTCATCGGCCGCGGGCGGGTGCTCGCCGACTGCGCCACGGCGGAGTTCGTCGCGCGGCACGCCGCCTCCCACGTGCGGGTCCGAAGCCCGCAGCACGACCAGGTCGCCACCCTGCTGCGCCGCGAGGGGCTGGACGTCGCCGCGCACGGCGGGGAGCTGCGGGTGCACGGTCTCGACGCCGCCGCGGTCGGGGAGCTGGTCGGCCGGTCCGGCCTGCTGCTGCACGAGCTGACCCTGGTGCGCTCCTCCCTCGAGGACGCCTTCATGACCCTGACCGCCGACAGCGTCGAGTACGCCGCGACCCCCGCAGGAGCCTCCCGATGAGCACCGTGGGCACGCACGCCTGGACCCGCATCGAGACCCCGGCGCCGCCCGGGCCCACCGCGACGCTGCGCGCCGAGTGGGTGAAGTTCTGGACCGTCCGCTCCACCCCCTGGTCGCTCGGGGCGATGTTCGTCCTGGGCGCCGGCCTCACCACCCTGGTGTGCGCGCTCAGCGCCGAGGCCCTGGCCCGGGGGGACGTCGGCGAGCCGGTCGGCGCCTTCGTCACCTGGGGCATCGTGTTCGCCCAGGTCACCGCGGTCGTCCTGGGTGCCCTGGTGGTCACCAGCGAGTACGGGACCGGGATGATCCGCGCGACGCTCGCGGCCACCCCGCGGCGCGGCGCGGTGCTCGCGGCCAAGGCCGCCGTCCTCGCCGGGACGCTGTTCGTCGCGGGCACGCTGACCGCGCTGGCCGGCTACCTCGGCGGCAACTGGTTCCTCGACCGTGAGGGCATCGGCCTCGCCCTCACCGACGACGGCGTGCTGCGGTCGATCCTCGGCAGCGGGCTGTACATGGCCGGGCTCGGGCTGTTCGCCGCCGCCGTCGGCCTGCTCGTGCAGCACACCGCGGCGGCGCTGGCGATCGTGCTGGGCCTGGTCTTCGTCGTCGGCAACCTGGTGATGGTGCTGCCGGGCGCGTGGGGCGAGTGGGCGACCAAGCTGATGCCGGGCAACGCCGGGTCGGCCGTCGCGACGCCGGAGTCGTTCAACCCGCTGCTGCTCGACCCCTGGGTGGGCTTCGCGGTGTTCGTCGCCGAGGTCGCCGCCGTCCTCGCGGTCGCCGCCGTGGTGTTCACCCGCCGCGACGCGTGAGGCGGGTGCTCTGCCGGCGTTCTCCGCGCCCTGCGGGTGCGATCGCACCCGCAGGGCGCCGAACCCGCCCGCAGCGCGGTCCGGAGCGGAGATGGCACTGTGACCCCCGTGACCGATCCCCACGCCGCTGGTCGCCGGACCGCCGACGAGCTGGTCCGCCGGCTCTCCGCCGACGACGCCGCCGGGGCCGATGAGCTCCTCGCCGGCATCCCCGAGATCCGCGACCTCGTGTTCGTCGGCGCCGGCCTCACCGCGCTCGCCCGCGCCGAGGGACGCCGGCTCCCACCGGCCCAGCGCGCGCAGGCCAGCACCCGGCAGCTGAACCTGGGACAGCTGCGCGACGCCCACCGCGGCGACCCGGAGGGGTTGCGCACGTGGCTGCGCCGGTCCGGCGAGGAGGTCCTCTTCCTCCGGGAGCTGCGCGAGGCCGCCGCGCGCGCCGCCGGCTGAGGATCAGCCGATCGGCTCCACCCAGGGGGCCCGCCAGGCGGGCGGCTCGACCGGCTGCGCGTAGTACCGGGTGTCGCGGACGATCCGGCCGTCGTCGTCGAACTCCAGCACGAGCGCGACGTGCCAGACGTCGTCGCCGTAGTCGTTGACGCCCTCGAGGACCCACACCCGCCCGGCGCCGACCACACGCCGCACGGTGAGCCGCGGCGGGCTGGGGAACGCCTCCTGCATCGCCCGCATCGCCTCGCGTCCGCGGATGCGCTCACCCGACTGCGGCATCTCCATCACGTAGTCCGGGTGCCGGACCCGGTACTCCTCCTCGGCCGACAACCCGGTCCCCGACGTGAGGCCGAGCACCCGGTCGAGGCCCGCGCGCATGGCGACCGGGTCGTCGTCGGCCACCGCGCGGCGGAAGAGGTCGAGGACCTCGGGATCGCTCATCGCTGACGTCTACACCCGGTCCGCCGGGGTGGGCAGGGGCCTGCGCCCCCGGTCAGGCCGGACGGACCGCCACCCGCGCCAGCGGCAGGGTGAGCAGCAGCACCCCGGCCACCAGGACGTAGGTCCACGGCAGGCCGACGCCGGCCGCGACGAGCCCGAGCACCAGCGCGCCGGCGGCCGTGCCGGCGTCGAACGAGGCGTTCCACATCGCGCTCGCGGCGGTGGTCCCGCCCTCGCCGGCGCGGGCGAAGGCGGTCACCAGCGTCAGGTTCTGCACCACCCCGTAGCCCGCGCCGAAGACCGCGGCACCTGCGAGCACCCACCCCGCCCCGGCGCCCAGGCCGAGCGCGACGGCCACCAGCCCGGCCGCCGAGCCGAGCAGGGCCAGCGGCAGCAGCAGCCGGGTGCCCGCCCGGTCGGCGAGCACCCCGGCCCGCCAGCGGCCGAGCGCCGCGGTGAGCCCGAAGACGAGCAGCGCCGCCGTCGCCAGGACGCCGTCGGGCCGCTCGATCGGCAGGAAGGTCACCAGCCCGCCGCCGGCGAGGGTCACCACCAGCAGCACCGCCGACGGCGCGAGCGCGGCGCGCGCCGCGGCACGGGAGGACGACGGCGCGCCCGACCGGGCCGGGCGCGCACTCCGGACGACGCCGCGGACCAACGGCACCGCGAGCACCGGCGAGGCGGCCAGCCAGGCCAGCCAGGCGACGTGCCCGTCGAGCACCAGGGCCACGCCGGCCGGGACGGCGACCAGGTTGGGCACCGCGATCGCCAGCCCGTAGACGCCGATCGCCTCGCCGCGCCGGTCCGCGGGGGCCACCGCCGCGGTCAGCGTCGCGCCCAGCACGGTGAGCACCGCGAACCCGGCGCCGCGGACTGCGGAGACCGCCGAGAGCCACAGCAGCCCGTCGTCGACCGCGTAGAGCGGCGAGGGCGCGCCCAGGGCCACCAGCCCCGCGGCGAGCACCGGCCCCGGGCCGAAGCGGGTCGTCAGCGCCGGCACGACCGACTGTCCGGCGACGGTGACGGCGAGGAAGACCGCGGTCACCACGCCCGCCGCCTCCGGGGCGGCGCCTCCGGCGGCGGCGTGGGCGGGCAGCGAGGCCAGCGTCAGGCTGAAGCTGGTGAAGCCGAGCACCGTCACGCCGACCAGCGCCCGCATCGTCGGCAGCCGCCACAGCGACGTCCGGCCCTCCGTCGTCCCCCGCCCCACACCGCTCCCCTCGACCGGCACCGTCGCCCGGCCGACCAGCATGACCCGCCGGGCGGGCCGGCACCGAGGCAGGTGTGCGGCGGCCGCGCGCCGGTGCACGATCCTGGGGTGTCCCCTCCCCAGCCCGCCCCGTCGACGGACCGTCCCCGGCCGGTGTTCGGCCGCCTCTACGCGCGGATCAGCGAGGGGATGGACGCCGAGGGCCTCGCCGCGCTGCGCACCGAGCTGCTCGCCCCGCTGTCCGGGTCGGTGGTGGAGATCGGCTGCGGCAACGGCCGCAACTTCCCGCGCTACCCGGCCGCGGTGACCCGGGTGACCGCGGTCGAGCCGGAGCCGTACCTCCGGGACCTGGCGACGCGGGCCGCGGCCGCGGCACCCGTGCCGGTCACCGTGGTCGCCGGCACGGCCGAGGCGCTGCCCGTGCCCGATGCCGGTGCCGACGCCGCGGTGCTGTGCCTGGTGCTGTGCTCGCTGCCCGACCGCCCCGCGGCGCTGGCCGAGATCACCCGGGTGCTCCGGCCCGGCGGGACCCTGGCCTTCCTCGAGCACGGCCTCGGCCCGACCCGCCGGCTGCGGGCGGTGCAGCGCCTCGCCGACGCGACGGTGTGGCCGCTGCTGGCCGGGGGCTGCCACACCGCCGTCGACCCGGTCGGCCTCGTCGAGCGGGCCGGCTTCGAGGTCACCGCGCTGCGCCGGCTGCGGTTCCCGGACTCCCGGCTGACCCTCCCGGCCACGCCGCACGTGCTGGGCCTCGCCCGCCGGCCCGGCTGACCGCGGGCGGGGTAGGCAGGGCGCGTGCCGCTGCTCACCGTCGGCCACGGGCCCGAGGACCGCACCCGCCTCGGCGCCCGGCTGACCGCGGCCGGGGTCGGGCTGGTCGTCGACGTCCGCCGGTTCCCGGGCAGCCGCAGCAACCCCGACGTCCGGCGGGAGGCGCTCGCCGACTGGCTGCCCGCGGCCGGCGTCGGCTACCGGTGGGACGCGCGGCTGGGCGGGCGCCGCCGGCTCCCGCCGGACGAGCCGGTGGCCGACGGCTGGTGGACCGTCGCCCAGTTCGCCGCCTACGCCGCCCACACCCGGACGCCGGAGTTCGCCGCGGCGCTCGACGAGCTGCTGGCCGAGGCGGCGACGGCGACCGTGGCGGTGATGTGCAGCGAGAGCGTGTGGTGGCGCTGCCACCGGCGGCTGGCCGCCGACGTCGCCGTCCTCGGCCGCGGGGTGCCGGTGCACCACCTCATGCCCGACGGCCGGCTCACCGGGCACCGCCCGTCCGAGGGCGCGGTGCTCGCGCGCGACGGCCTCGTGCACTGGCCGGCCCCGGGCTGACCGGCGCCCGGGACGCCGACGCGCGGCTGCCCCACCGGACCGGTGGGGCAGC